>CANOUM010000159.1 GCA_947570515.1 uncultured Clostridia bacterium | reverse complement strand
GCAGGAGAGGCTGTATGACCTGGTTGGGAAAGGCGCTAAAACTATGATAGAGGCGGAGAAAAAAGAAGGAAAATATGATCTGAAAAAGCATGCGCAGCGTCTTAAAAAGATCATTCGGTTGTGGCCGGAAATTTTGCAGATTATAGAAGAGGAAATCCCGTCCAGCCAGCAGATAGAAGGAGTACTGAAAACAATCCACGGTCCTATATCGGCGGAAGATTTAGGGCAGGAGGAAGCGCTTTTGTCACAGGTTTTTCAGGCAACTAAAGATATCCGAGATAAGTATATTGCTTCGCGGCTGGCATGGGATCTGGGCATTATTGATGAAATTCAATTATCATAAAGGAGGGTACAAATAGAATGATACGGTTACAAGCACATCGAGGAGCAAGCCGTCATTATCCGGAAAATACGATGATTGCTTACGAAGGGGCAGTTAGAGAAAACTATCAGCTTATTGAACTGGATACTAAGTTTACTAAGGATAATCAGTGTGTGATGCTGCATGATTTTACGGTCAATCGTACAGCAAGAAAAAGAGATGGGAGTCTCTTAGAAAAAGAAATCCGTGCAGAAGAGTTAACTTATGCGGAGCTTTTAGAGCTGGATTTTGGCATGTGGTTTTCTAAAGAGTTTGCTGGTACAAAGATTCCCCTATTCAGAGAGGCAGTTAGATTTGCATGCGAGCATCAGATGCATATCAAGGTGGACAATGTACTAGAACGGTTTTCTAAGGAGCAGCAGAAGCAGGCGTTTCAGATTGTCAAAGAGGAACAAGCACAAGCTTATGTGGGCTTTGTTGCAAAGTCTATTGAGTTTGCGCAGCGCGCGGCAATTTATTTTCCGGATTCCGAGCTGCATTATGATGGACCTGTGAATCAGGAAATTCTTGAACAGTTAAGTAGGATAAAAACAAAAGAGCTGCTTACAATTTGGCTGCCAGCACAGAAGAAATCATGGCTGACATATCCTCCAGCGGATGAAAAAACAGTAGCTCTTTGCCGTACATATGGTTCGATTGGGCTTTGGACCGCAACGAATGAGGAAAATTTAGCATATTGTCTTTCATTAAAGCCTGATGCGATGGAAATTGAGGGTATGGTGACACCGGAAATGGTTAATCAAATGTGATAATTCAAATGCTTTTTGGAAATAATAAGTTTAAATTCTGGCTAGTTTGTGATAAAATAAAGGCGGTTTATCATAGTTCTAAGGTTATCACGATCAAAAAACGGATGAACTATGAATAAAAGGCAGCAAAGCTGCGTCATATTCGTAAGGAGGATCTTATGGAAATTACAAAAAGCATTCAATATGTGGGCGTCAATGATCATGCGGTAGATTTGTTTGAAGGACAATACAAAGTTCAAAATGGAATGTCTTATAATTCGTATGTAATCATGGATGAAAAAATTGCGGTTATGGACACGGTTGATATTCATTTTGGACATGAATGGCTCGATAATATTCAGAACCTTTTAGACAAAAGACAGCCGGATTATTTAATTATACAACATATGGAGCCAGATCACTCAGCTAATATTGCAAACTTTATGAAAGTATATCCGCAAACACAGATCGTGTCTTCCGTGAAGGCTTTTGCAATGATGCAGCAGTTTTTTGGCACTGATTTTTCAGAACGGCGTATTGTGGTTAAAGAAGGCGACACGCTGGAGCTTGGCAGTCATATTCTAAGTTTTGTTGCTGCGCCGATGGTGCACTGGCCAGAAGTTATTGTAACGTACGATCAGACAGATAAAGTGCTGTTTTCCGCAGATGGTTTTGGAAAATTCGGAGCGCTGGATGTTCAGGAAAACTGGGATGATGAAGCACGTCGATATTATATTGGCATTGTGGGTAAATACGGTATGCAAGTGCAGAATCTGCTCAAAAAAGCAGCAGGACTGGATATTCAGATGATATGTCCTCTGCATGGTCCTGTACTCAAAGAAAATCTGGGACATTATCTGAACCTATATCATACCTGGTCATCGTATGCGGTTGAGACAGAAGGCATTGTCATTGCGTATACGTCTATTTACGGCAATACGAAAAAGGCAGTTGAGCAGTTTGCTCAAAAACTGCAGGAGAAAGGCTGCCCTAAAGTTGTGCTGTATGATCTAGCGCGCTGTGATATGGCGCAGGCCGTGGCCGATGCCTTCCGTTATAATAAGCTGGTATTGGCGACTACAACGTATAATGCAGGGATCTTTCCCTTTATGCGTGATTTCATCGATCATCTAACCGAGCGCAATTATCAGAATAGAACAGTTGCCTTCATAGAAAACGGCAGCTGGGCGCCGATGGCGGCAAAAGTGATGAAGCAAATGCTTTCAGAGAGCAAAAAATTGACCTTGGCTGATACAGTCGTACAGATCAAATCTGCCGTAAATGAAGAAAGTAGCCGGCAGATGGAGGAACTAGCCTCAGAGCTTTGCCGCGATTATATGGCGCAGCATGCAGAGACAGCAAATAAGAATGATATGTCTGCACTTTTTAACATTGGGTATGGATTATATGTAGTCACATCTAATGATGGAAAGCATGATAACGGATTGATTGTAAATACGGTTACGCAAGTAACGAATACGCCCAATCAGATTGCAGTGACGATTAACAAAGAAAATTATTCCCACCATATCATTAAACAGACAGGCATGATGAATATTAACTGTTTGTCAACAGATGCACCGTTTTCTGTGTTTGAGAATTTTGGATTTCAAAGCGGTCGTACGGTAGATAAATTTGCTCATTATGAAGATGTGCTGCGCAGTGACAATGGATTAGCATTTTTACCGCGCTATATCAATTCCTTTATGTCACTTAAGGTAGAGCAATATGTGGATTTGGGTACGCACGGGATGTTTATTTGCTCGATTACAGAGGCGAGAGTGATCTCGGATGTAGAAACGATGACCTACACCTATTACCAAAATTATGTAAAACCACAGCCTCAGACAGAAGGAAAAAAAGGATTTGTCTGCAAAATTTGCGGATATATTTATGAAGGCGATGTACTGCCAGAGGATTTTATTTGTCCGCTTTGTAAACATGGCGCTGTTGATTTTGAGCCGATCGAATAAAAATGCATAAAGTGACAGGAAGGAGAAAGGCCTGCTGCTTTTCTCCTTCCATTATTTGGGGATAATAGGGAGGTCTTGCTTATATGGATAGAATTAAAAAGGTGCAAGAGGCTGTGGGGGCAATACTACGAAATTCTCTGAAAGAAGCGGAAAGAGAAAACGGATATAAACATTTATATGGTGTTTCACAGGCATGTGCGATTCTGGCGATGAAACGGGATGAAAATGTTGAATTAGCAATGATTGCGGGTCTCTTGCATGATATATATACATATAAGATGCAGGATAGTCAGGAACATGCTCATAAAGGTTCTTTGCTTGCTAAAGATATATTATATTCTATCGGTTCTTTTTCAAATGAGGAGATCAGCACAATATGTCAAGCAAAGGTTAGATACCCGATTTGATGAAATTCTAAAAGATGCAGATGTGCTGCAGCATTGTTTATATCATGATGTGGCAGAACATGAAAGAGACCGCTTTAGAAGACTTAAAGAAGAGTTGGGGTTGATTTGATTAATTTTCAGTACAGTAAAATGATAAAGGAGCATCTCTTTTGAGATGCTCCTTTAAGCTGAATGGATGCTACAGGGCTCGAACCTGTGACCTCTGCGATGTGAACGCAGCGCTCTGACCAGCTGAGCTAAGCATCCATATATCTAACTATGTTTAGTATATCATGACAAGAACTAGAATGCAAGCATTTTATGATTTGTTTAGTGCAGCAAGCTAAACGTAATTCGCATTGACTCTCTATATTCTCTACAGTATAATAAATAAAGCCATATGATTTAAGAAACAGATAAGTTGCATTGGAAATAGGTGGAGGAATGAAAAAGCTAGTTGTTGGAATTTTGGCACATGTAGATGCGGGCAAGACAACTTTATCAGAAGGAATGCTATTTGAAAGCGGCCGTTTAAGACGATTGGGCCGGGTAGATCATCAGGATGCCTTTTTAGATCACGACACGCAGGAACGGGAGCGGGGCATTACAATTTTTTCAAAGCAGGCCATTTTGCCGCTGGATCAAACGGAGATTACACTGCTGGATACACCCGGACATGTGGATTTTTCCAGTGAAATGGAACGTACTTTACAGGTTATGGATTATGCCATATTGGTTATTAGCAGTCTGGATGGCGCGCAGAGTCATACGCGGACATTATGGAAGTTATTGGAGCGATATGAGATCCCTACTTTTTTGTTTATCAATAAAATGGATCTTGCTGGCAGCAACAAAGAAATGGTGCAAGGACAGCTGCAAGAGCTGCTGAGTGAGGGCTGCATTTGTTTTTCGGATGTGCAGGAAGAGCTCCTATGGGAAAACATTGCTACATGTGATGAGGCGGCATTAAATGAATATATCGCGAGCGGTAAACTAGCAATAGAACAGATTCAGAGCCTCATTCAAAAGCGCAGAGTGTTTCCCTGTTATTATGGCTCAGCATTGA
>CANOUM010000158.1 GCA_947570515.1 uncultured Clostridia bacterium | reverse complement strand
GCAGTATCATCCGACAGGAGCTGCTTATCCGTCTCAGATTTTGGGCGCATTGGTAACAGAAAAGGTACGCTCCTTGGGCGCTCAGGTGCTGAATAAAGACGGTATTGCCTTTGTGCATCCTCTGGAGACACGTGATGTAGAGGCATCTGCTATCATTCGTGAATGTCAGGAAAACGGCGGCGGTCTGGAGACCGGCGAAGGGCTGGCTGTATGGCTGGATACCCCGCTGATCGAAGAGATTCATGGTGAGGGCACCATTGAGAAACGCATTCCGGCGATGATGAGAATGTTTGGCAAATATGGAATTGATATTCGTAAGGAGCCTATCTTGATTTATCCGACGCTCCACTATCAGAATGGTGGTCTGGAGATCAGCGCGGATGGTCAGACTAATATAGAAAATCTGTATGTAGCAGGCGAGGCAGTGGGAGGTATTCACGGCCGTAATCGTCTGATGGGCAATTCACTGCTGGATATTATTGTATTTGGACGTAATGCCGGACAGCAGGCAAGTGAGAAAGCAAAACAGGTTACGGTTGGTGAGCTGACGCTGGATCATGTACAGAAATTTGCAGCCGAGATGCAAGAAGCTGGAATTGACAGCGATATTGTTTCTCCTAAGTTACTTCCTAACTATACGCATCAGAAAGATATCTAATATAAATAAAACCGCCTCACAGCGAAATCCACTAGGCGTGAGGCGGTTTTGCACTGCCCATTTGCAAGGCAGTGCCGCAATATAGGATAAATACGAATTTGTTATGGGAGAAAAAGAAAATGAGTTCATTGTTAGCGATATTTTTGATTATAGCAACCGGCTATTTATTAGGACGGATCAGAGTGAAAGGATTGGATCTGGGCTCTGCCGGCGTATTGCTGATGGCGTTGGTGTTTGGCCATTTTGGGGTAGAAGTACCTAAAATTATTCAGGACTTTGGATTGGTCTGTTTTGTAACTTCGGTCGGATTTATTGCCGGTCCTAAGTTTTTCCGAAACTTTAAAGCGAATGCAACTTCTTATGTATTATTGGGATTAGCCATCATTCTTTCAGGGGCAATTGCCTGCGCCGTGATTATTAAGCTCTGCGGCGTGCCTGCGCCGCTGGCAACCGGGTTGATGACAGGATCATTAACGAGTACGCCGGGTCTGGCAGCAGCTATGGAGGCTGCCGGTGAAGCAAAAGATATGGCTTCTATTGGATATGGTATTGCCTATCCGTTTGGTGTGATTAGCGTGGTGTTCTTTGTGCAGCTGACGCCTCGTTTCTTGAAGGCCAACATGGATGAAGAAAGAAAAAAGATGGAAGCTGCCTCTACTGTGACGATCAAGCCCTATACCGGCCGGCTTTTTGATATTGAACCAGATGGCTTTTTTGCTTTTGCTGCAGCAGTTGTGGTTGGATTATTGCTTGCCAAAATTACGATTCCGCTGCCGGGCGGCGCTTCATTTTCATTAGGAACTTCAGGCGGTCCGCTGATCGCCGGCTTGATCTTCGGCCATTTTGCACATATTGGCCCTGTGAATATTTCAGTGAATAAAAAGCTGCTTGAAAATCTGCGAGAGCTTGGTCTTATTCTATTCCTGCTGGGAGCAGGAGTGAGTGCAGGAGCCGGTTTTGTAGAAATTTTGAAAGAGTATGGAGCGGTACTGTTCTTAGAGGGTGCGGTAATGGCGCTTGTTCCTATGATTATAGGTTTCTTTGTAGCCAGAAAACTCTTGAAGCTTTGTTTGTTTAATTCTCTGGGTTCCATTTGCGGCGGTATGACCAGTACTCCGGCATTAGGAACGCTGATTCGCGTTACAAAGAGTGATGATGTAGCCTCTGCTTATGCCGCAACATATCCGGTTGCGCTGGTAGCGGTTGTATTAGCATCACAGTTTATTGTCATTTTATTTGGATAATAGATGGATAGAAAGGCTATACTGCATGAAGCAGTATAGCCTTTTGGCTTTTTAAAAGGCTGCGTTCCATGCCTCCGAGAAAGAGAACCGCTGCGGATGCAGGAAGGTTTTGATATGCCGGAAATCATCGATATAGGAAGGAGTGGGGCAGCCATTTGTAAAATTTTGTGGCGCCTTCTGAGCACTTAAGGAAATAAACTCACAGGGGTAAGCATGCGTAAGCTCGCGAAGAGCCTGATTCAGCGAGGAATCCTCTGATTCACCATATACGCTGAGTACATAGATCTGACAATGCGGCAGATGAAGTCTTAGCTCAGAAAGCAGTTTTTGATAAGAAGCAATAAACTCTGAGCAGGAAAAATTGAGATCTAAGCGCTCATCATCGCCAAAGCTAAGAAAAAGCTTGCTGGGAGATAAGGGATAGACGCAGGTTGGCAGACAGGCAATTGCATCATCAATATGAAGTCCCGGCAGGCTGCGTTTAAATAAAGTCTGCGATACACCATAATCTTCTTTTAGCTCATAGAGCGGAAATTGATCCAGATAAGAAGAGCCAAAGAACAGAATTTGACCGGGTGATGCAAATTGATTCTAATAACTGTATCGTTCCAAAATTGGAGTAAATGAAGCATTCATGCAATCGCCTCCTTGGTTTTAGCCTGTCTGGCCCGCTGCAGATCCAGCGCATGATTACGAAAGTACAGAATCAGGTCACAGCTGACTACTAATAAATTAAAGAAGTAAATAATGAGTACATAGTTGATATTTCCGGCTAAGAGCTTTCCGCCGATACCACAGATATAGCCAATCCAGATGGCCAGCAGAAAGACCAGACTTTTTCCGTTGGTAGTACGCGCCTTATAGGATTTGTATACAGAAATAGGCCAGGAAAGACCAAAGCAGATAATCATCATTGTTTCTAAAATTTGACTCATGACAGGAGCCCTCCTTGTGTTTGTTTTATGCTGCCAGTATACGCTTGACAAGGGGTTACGTCCAATATATAATGACTATATTTATCAAAAAGGATAATTATAAATCAGCAATTCATAATATTTATATTATAAATAAAGGAAGGCAGAACAGATGGAACTTTCACAGCTTCGGTATTTTTTTGTTGCCGCGCAGCATGAGCATATTACAAAAGCTGCACAGGAACTCCATATTGCACAGCCGGCGCTTACACAGGCGATTCAGCGCTTGGAGAGAGAATTAGGCGTTCCGCTTTTTGAACGGAAAGGGCGGGGGATCACACTTAACGCATATGGAACGCTATTAAAAAAACGGCTGACAGAAGTTTTTTTGATTTTAGATCAGCTGCCGCATGAGATGAAAGAAATCAGTCAGCAACGAGAGAAAAACATCCGATTTAATGTACAGGCAGCCTCTACGCTGATGGTGGAGCTTTTGATTGCTTACAAAAAGCTGCATCCCGAAGTCAATTTTCAATTGGTACAGAATACAGGAGAGGATCACAGCTGTGATCTGTGTGTCACCACGGTGCCCAGCGGGTTAGAAGACGCACCGCAAGAAGGATTGATCCTGACGGAGCAAATCTGTCTGGCAGTTCCGGTAAGCTGTGCATATGCTCAGCGCAGCAGCCTGCACCTGGAAGAAGTCATGAATGAAAGTTTTATCAGCCTAAGCCATGAGAAGCCGCTGCGCTCCATCTGCGACAGGATCTGCATGTCGATTGGATTTTTGCCCCGCATTATCTTTGAAACAGAAAATCCCACCGTATTTCGCGATATGATTGGCGCCGGACTAGGCGTGGGATTTTGGCCCGTGCATTCATGGGGAACGCTTGCCAGCAAAGAAGTTACGCTCGTGCCGCTGGACAATCCGTTTTGCAAACGGGATATCATTGTGCAGCGGTTAAAGCCGGAGGCGGAGCTCGGATGGTATGCCAACGATTTTTATCAGTTTATCTTTCATCATTTTCAGTCTTTGCACGAATAACGGGCTGTATCCGCCGCAGGCGGCAAAAAGGATTTCGGCTACTGGTTTGTGGGGGAAAGCCTCACAGGCCGGCAGAAAATATTAATAGAGAAAATGCTTTTAGCAAACAGGAGGGACGGTTATGATTATACTGATTGGCGGTGCGTCTCATACAGGAAAAACAGCACTGTCTCAACGGCTTCTGGAAAGATATGGGTATCCTTATCTTTCTATTGATCATTTAAAGATGGGACTCATTCGCAGCCATCAAACAACATTGACACCGATGAGCGATGATAAGGCTTTGACAGAATATTTATGGCCGATTATTAAAGAAATGATCAAAACTGCAATTGAAAACAGTCAGAATTTAATTGTGGAAGGATGTTATATTCCCTTTGACTGGGAAAAGAGTTTTGATGAAGAGTATCGAAAACATATTCATTACCGCGCCTTGGTGATGAGTGAAGACTATATCCGAGCTCATTATGATGAGATCCGAACATATGCCAGTGTGATTGAGGATCGAGGAGAGGACGAAGATTGCACACTGGAGAATGTGCTTTATGACAATGCGCAAACTCTGAAGATGTGTCAGAAATATAATGTAGATTATATTCTTATTGAAGATGAATACTCAGTTGAGTGGGATCTTGAAATTTATAAATAATTTTGCAAAAAATGTAGGTTTGTCAAACATATGTTACACAGAGAGGAGATAATGCTGTAGAACCTGA
>CANOUM010000157.1 GCA_947570515.1 uncultured Clostridia bacterium | reverse complement strand
TATCGGAAGCTGCGCCTGTTTTAGTAACACTTAAATCAGCCGCAGATGTTTTTTCTTTATATTGCTCTAAAAAATCCTCTTCTGCTGCTTTGGCGCCAAGTCCAGGCGTTTCAGCATGGCTGATCACTTTGACTCCTGTTACCATTCCATTTTGATCAATTCCAACAGCCATTTCTAAATCATCTCCGGCATATCCCTTGGTTAAAACCTTAATGGCATATCCCTTTTCTGAACGATAGACCTCCAGTATTTCTCCTTGCCGCTCTGCCGCTACTTCTAAAGGCGTAAGCGTTCCGGCTTCCGGAAGTACCTTCTGATAGGCAGCTTGATTGACTGATTCTTTTTTATCTGCAATTAACTCTTTCGTAGACTCATATACAATCCCCAATAAAAGCCCTGCTGCTGCACAAACAAATAAGAGAACAAATCCCATTTTTAAAATTGCATTTTTTTTCATGCTGATTTCTCCCCCTTTTTAGCAGCTTTTTGGGATGAAGTCCCAAATATCCTCGGCATCGTAAAACGATCGATTAACGGTACACAGAGATTCATCAGTAAGATAGAGAAAGAAACTCCTTCAGGATATCCACCATAAAATCGAATGAGAACGGTCAATAGACCACATCCAATTCCCATAATCCATTTTCCTGCTTTATTCATGGGCGAAGTTGTATAATCCGTTGCCATAAAGAAAGCTCCCAACATTAAGCCGCCTGTCAAAATCTGATATACACCATCTTGTCCCATTAAGAACGAAAGAATCAGCACCGTCCCTATATAGGAAACCGGAATGATATAATCAATTACTTTACGCAGAATCAAATAAACTCCGCCTAGTAAAATCAACAGAGCTGATGTCTCCCCTAAACTTCCGGGAATGACTCCCAAAAAGCAGCTGAGCTTACTGGGGACATCCCCTGCACCGCTTTGCATCATTGCTAAAGGCGTAGCAACAGTAACGCCATCAATTTGAAATGTAACCATAGCGGAAGACCATGCGACTAATAAAAAGCAGCGACCTGCAAGTGCTGGATTCATAAAGTTTTGTCCGATTCCTCCAAAGATCTGTTTCACAATAATAATGGCAAATACAGATCCGATAATCGGCATCCACCAAGGAACGCTTGCCGGTAAATTAAATGCCAAAAGCATTCCCGTTACAATAGCGCTGCAATCTGAAATTGTTACTTTTTGTTTGGTTAATTTTTGCCAAACATATTCTGAAAGTACAGCCGCTGCAACAGATAAAACAATGATGACAAGTGCTCGAATTCCAAAATATAAAGAAGAGAAAATAACAATTGGAATCATGGCAAAAATTACATCGCGCATAATAGAAGAAGTAGAATGAGAAGCTCTTTCATGGGGCGATGTAGATGTATATAAAAGCTGTTCCTCTGCCATTAGTTTTTTCCTCCTTTCGCAGCGGCTTGCTTTCTTAAATCGGCAATGGTTTTTCTGCCCAATTTACAGGTTTGTGTTAAATGCCGTTTGGCAGGACAAACATAACTGCAAGATCCGCATTCGATACAATCCGTCCCATGCAGTCTTGCAAAGGCATCCCAATCTCTTCTAAGTACAAGCTGGTTGAGTTCATAAGGCTGCAAATGAATAGGACAGGCCTCTATGCATTTACCACAGCGAATACACGCACTTTCCTCTGGCAGTATCGATTTTTCCTCTGATAATAATAAAATACAAGAAGAAGTTTTAATCACCGGAATTTCCAATGTACTGACTGGCATTCCCATCATCGGACCGCCGCAAATTATTTTTGACGGCTTTTTAACTAAGCCTCCTGCCGCATCGACAACCTCTTGAAAACTCGTGCCGATTCGTACCCGAAAATTCCCGGGATTTTTGACGCAGTCCCCTGCCACCGTTACAATGCGGCGCTGTAAAGGACGTGCTTGGGTCACTGCACGGGAAATCGCTACGACAGTATCCACATTTAATACAATGCACCCCACATCGGCAGGAAGTCCCCCGGACGGAACCTCACGGCCTGTCACAGCATAAATCAACTGTTTTTCACCGCCCTGCGGATATTTGGTTTTTAATGTGACAATCTCCATGTCCTTTTCATCTTGAATATAAGACTGGAGCGTCTCAATCGCTTTAGGTTTATTATTTTCAATTCCGATACACGCCTTTGCTTCCGGGAACAACGATAAGGCAATACGGAGTCCATTGACAACACGCCATGAGTCTTCTAGCATAACCCTGTAATCTGAAGTCAGATACGGTTCACATTCAGAACCATTCATAATCACATATTCAATCTTTTTATCTGGTGCCGGATTTAGCTTAATATGCGTCGGAAATCCTGCTCCGCCCATCCCTACAATGCCAGCCAGCTTAATTCTTTCTAAGATCTCTTCCTTAGTAAGCTCTTTATAGCTGCAGGGTTTTATATTTTTTTCTAATGTATGATACTGATGATCATTTTCGATAATCACACTTAGAACTTTCGTACCATTGGGATGCAGCACTGGCTTCACATCTTTTACAGTACCAGATACACTGGTATAGATATAAGCCCCAAGTCCTGTCGGTTCTCCGATGATTTGATCTCTCAGTACGGAATCTCCCTTTTTTACAATGGGACGGCAGGGAGCGCCTAAATGCTGCTGCATAGGATAGATCATATCTCCCTGTGGATCCATAAAATCCTGAATTGGCTTATCGCAGGTCTGGTGTTTTTCATCCGGTGGATGAACCCCTCCCTTAAAGGTTTTCAATATCGAAGAGAATTGGTTCTTCACTACGCATTTCCTCCTAAACTTTTTCCTGAAAGCTACTATTTCTATTGTAGCGGATATTTAAAAATTGTCAATCACTCAATTTTTAAAATATATTGTATATTTTTTCACAAATGCACCATGATAATCAGTAGAAAGGAGGATATACTCATGAGTTCAAAACCTTTTGATATTTTATGTCTGACTTTGACAATTGTAGGCGCAATTGTATGGGGCTTAATTGGTTTTTTCAATTTCAACCTGGTTGACGCCCTCTTTGGTTTTTCTTGGGTTTCGCGTGTGATCTATGCCTTAGTCGGCCTTTCTGGCCTGTATTGTTTAAGCATGTATGGCAAAATCGCCGCTGCCGATGCCTATCACAGATCGTAAATCATATCACGCCCAATGGCAATCAGTGCTATGGGCGTGATATTTTTATAAAATCAAAAAAATGATTTGAAAATATGCTTTCATAATGCTATAATGTTTATAACAAATTTACAAGCCTTATATCTTTATGAAGGCACTCATTAAGGAGGAATTCTTATGATTCAATTAATTGCTGGGCGTCAAGGTGCCGGAAAAACTAAAAGTTTGATTGACATGGCTAATGCTCTTGTAAAGACCAATGATGGACATATTGTTTACGTCGATGCCGACCAGAGTCAGATTTTCCGTTTGGATTATGCAATTCGACTGGTACAGACAGCCGAATATCCTATGGAAACCAGCAGTGAATTTTTTGGTTTTGTATGTGGTATCCTCTCTCAGGATTATGATATTAACACCGTTTTCATTGATGGATTATTGAAAAATGCTAAGATTGAAGCTACACATATGGAAGAACTGTTAAATAAAGTGAGCGATGTCGCCGACAAATACAATATTCATTTCATTATTAGTATGTGCTGTGATGAAGCACAAATTCCTGAAAAATACCAGTCCTGTTTATTAAAATAAAATAAAAAAAAAGAGAGAGTGATTCTCTCTTTTTTTATTGCATGAATTCTCCAGTTTGCTCTACATATTTTTGCATGGACGGCGGCAAATAAGCTTCCACCACTCTTCCTTCCAGATATTTAAGAGGATCCGGACAATTTTTAAACACTAACCGTTTAGCCACCAGCATCGGTGCAAATTGCTTGGCCTTTTGATTATATTTGCCATCTCCTATGATGGGATATCCTTCATACGCCAGCTGCGATCGAATTTGATGACTCTTTCCGGTAAGCAGCTGTATCTCTACCAAACTATACCTGTCATAACGCTGCAGCAGACGCACATAGCTTTCAACCTGTTGATATCCTCTTTCCTCTTTTTGATAGGCAATCAGGATGGCTTTATTATTTTTCTCATCCTTTCGCCATGCATGAATCAAGTGCGTTCTTCGGCGCCACGGCTCAGGAGTCCCCTCTACTAATGCCCAATAAAACTTCTGCAGCGTATGTTCCCTAAGCATTTGCGCAATAGCCTGTCCGCTCTCCACATTTTTTGCCAGAATCACTGCGCCAGATGTATTTCGATCCAGACGATTACAAACTCCCGGCCGATAAGAAATGCTTGCTCCATTTTGACTCACAATCATCTGTCTTCCAATTTCCGTAAGCGATATGTCCTGTGGTTTACTTTTTTGCGAAAGCAATCCCGCCGGCTTATCCAAGATCAGCAAATTTTCATCTTCATAAAGTACCGGCACAGCCGGTAAAGAAAGAGAAGGCTCCTCCTCTCTTTCTTTATATCCAAAGGAAACAAGCTGTTCATCGGTAAAAAACAATCGAACCACATCGTTCTCTTGAAGAATAAATGATAATTCCTTCGGCTTTTTTCCATTTACTTTAATCTTTTGACTCCGTAGTG
>CANOUM010000156.1 GCA_947570515.1 uncultured Clostridia bacterium | reverse complement strand
AATGATCTGTTTTTTCACTCATCTCCTCAAAATCCACATTGATACCATGAAGATTGTACTGCTCACAGTACTGCAGCAGCTGTTTCGCCAGCGCCTGACGTTTGGAAGAATCACTCAGAACCTGGTAGGTCAGCTCATCATCAAAAGAGTTATCAAATAATGCCCATACCTGCAGCCCCTGATTACGCGCCCATGCAACATAGTTTTCATTGGCAAGACTGTCGATCCCGCCTTCTTCATTAAGCTTAAACCATGTTGGCGACACAACGTTAATATAATACCCTGCGCTTTCAATCTCGCCATATACTGCTGCTGAAAACTCATTGGAATACACCTGCTGAAATGCAAGCGATATTGTCCGTCCCGGAAGCTTGTCCTCTGGCATCTCCAGCATCGGCGGCTGTTTTCGGCTTAATTTTATGTCCGTCTTTTGAATCTGCTCCTCCATCACATAGCCCACATATCCAAGCTCATTCATCGCCAGATAAAAGCCCTCGGTATCCGTCTCATAAATCGAAACCGTCTCTCCTTTTTTAAGCTTTGCCGTATAGCTGCGCTCCTCCTCTTCCGGCCTTATCAACAAATAAGTATCTGACTGTACCACCTCGGCAATCGTATCCTCCGGAGCCTGTACCGCCACCATTTGATCCTCTTCGTTGACCTTATACTGAGTTCCGAACATTTCTTTTGCCAGATCAGCCCGCATGTATATTTTGCCCTGCCATTTTTTAAAATCATCCCGGTCAATTTCATTTTCGATCATCTCTGTCGGCGTTGTATACAGTACCTTTTGAATATCCTCCGCGTAAAAGAGCATCTCTTCAGCCCAGTCTTCATTGACGACCTCCAAATCTAAATAAATCTGCTCCTCGACCTTAATCGCTTTATTTTTATATTCTCCTTTGTATACAATATTATACTCGCCTGCCTCCAGTACCGGCGCAGACTCTCCCGCACTCATGCGCAGCATGCCATAATAATAATGATAAATCTTCACGCCAAAATATGCCAATATACTCATGACAATCAGCGCCGCAGCCGCAGCCAAAAAGAACACCTGCTTTTTTATCGTATTCATTCCTATTCTCCTAACTAGCAAAATCCATTTTCAGTGTAACATTCTTTCACTCCGTCGTCAACTTCTCTTTCGTTTATAACCGAATCTTCCTGTCTATCGGCCCGCCCTCCTGTTGACAAAACATATTAAATTCACTTTAAAAACCACTCTACTTATGCTATACTAGAGACGTCTTATTCTATGATTTCCAGAAAGGATCACACCGTGTTTAATATAAAAGAAGAACTGCGAAAGCTCCCTCATCGCCCCGGCGTCTATATCATGCACGAGGGAGACCTCATCCTCTATGTAGGAAAGGCAGTCGATTTACATAATCGGGTGCGTCAATACTTTCAAAGTCCTAAAGGAAAATCACCTAAAATCTTGCGCATGGTACAGCGCATTGAATACTTTGAATATATCGTAACGGATACCGAGATGGAAGCTTTGATTTTGGAAAACAACCTCATCAAAGAGCACCGTCCCCCTTACAATACCATGCTTAAGGATGACAAACAGTATCCTTATATCAAAGTAACCACGCAAGAGACGTATCCCCGCATTTTCAAAACCCGCAATCTGCTTCGTGACCGCAACCGTTATTTTGGTCCTTATACTAACGTACTTGCCGTCAACCAAACTTTAGAACTGATGAAAAAACTCTGGACTCTCCGCGACTGTCACCGTATCTTACCACGGGATATCGGCAAAGAACGTCCCTGCCTCAATTACCATATCGGCCGCTGCTGCGGCCCCTGCACAGGGCAGGTCTCTCCCGAAGAATACGGCAAAATGGTATCGCAGGCCATTGATCTTCTTTGCGGCAAGCATCATCTCATCATCAAAGATCTCGAAAACAAAATGTACAAAGCCGCCGAAGAAATGGATTTCGAACAGGCTGCTCTCTACCGCGATCAGATTGCCGGCGTTCGGTTCCTCTCCCAGCAGCAAAAAATCGAGCATGCCGGTTCCGAAGAAGACCGGGATGTTATCGCCATCGCCAAGGAAGACGATACCGCTCTTGTACAGGCTTTCTTCGTTCGCGGCGGCAAACTCATCGGCCGCGAACATTTCATGATGGAAGGCACCAACTACATGAAGCCCGGCGCCATCATCGGTATTTTCATTCAGCAGTTTTACAGCGGCGCGACCTTCATCCCCAAAGAACTGCTGGTAGAAGAACTCCCTCTGGATCACGCCCTTCTCGAAGCCTATCTCACTTCTCGTCGCGGCCAGAAAGTCCAAATTCTACAGCCGCAGCGCGGCGAAAAGAATCATCTCGTCAGCCTTGCCCACAAAAATGCAGCACTCACTCTATCTCAATTCGGTGCGCGTCTCAAAGCCGAAGAACATCGAACCCGCGGCGCTGTTCATCAGCTCGAGCTATTGCTTGACTTCACCGAATATCCTATTGAACGCATTGAAGCTTATGATATTTCCAATACCTTTGGATCCCAATCCGTTGGATCTATGGTTGTATTTGAGAATGGAAAGCCTAAAAACAGCGATTACCGTAAATTTAAAATCCAAACCGTAATCGGTGCTGACGATTATGCTTCCATGGAAGAAGTTTTACGCCGCCGTTTCACTCATGCATTAGAAGAAATTCGGCAGCTAGCTAAAGACGGCAAGGATCCCTCTCTGGGAAGTTTCACTAAACTACCGGATCTTCTGCTAATGGATGGCGGCCGAGGACAGGTGAACATCGCCCTTAAGGTTCTGCAGGAGGTAGGTCTTGATATTCCGGTAGCGGGTATGGTCAAAGATGATCATCACCGTACCCGCGGATTATACTACGAAAACAGAGAGATTGATTTTGGAAAAAATAAAGAAGCCTTTCATCTGATTACACGTATTCAAGACGAAGCACATCGTTTTGCTATCAGTTATCACCGAAAGCTGCGATCTGATGATCAGATCCGTTCTGTGCTAGACCAAATTCCTGGCATCGGAAACACGCGCCGCAAATCATTGCTGCGTCATTTTGGCTCTGTCGATGCGATCAAAGCCCTATCTGTTGAGGAATTAAAACAGGCTGACGGTATGAATCAGCCTGCAGCAGAAGCCGTATACCGATTCTTTCATTCCCATAAGGAGGACTCCGAACATGCCCCCCAAAAACAGCCATGATATGACGCAGGGAAATCCGATGCGCCTACTGCTCCTTTTTACCCTGCCCATGCTGCTTGGTAATCTCTTTCAGCAGCTCTATTCTTCTGTCGATTCCATCGTATTAGGCCGATTTGTCAATGTGCAGGCCATGGCTGCCATCGGTGCAACCTCCTCCATGCTATACTTCTTTTTAAATATTGCGATCGGCCTTAGCAATGGTCTGGGTATCGTCATTTCTCAATATTTCGGTGCAAAAAACGAAAAAATGATCCAAAAATCCGCGGCCAATTCTTTTCTCATTACAGTATGTGCCGCCCTGATCATGGGTAGTCTTGGACTTCTGTGTTCTCGTCCGCTGCTCGTCGCCCTACAAACGCCTGATGATATTTTAGATATGGCGCACCAATATGTAAGCATCAACTTCAGCGGTATGATCTGCCTGCTCAGCTATAATGTAACAGCCTCTATCTCCAGAGCTCTTGGAAATAGCCGTACGCCGCTGTACTTTCTTATATTTTCTTCCATTCTAAATATCATCGGTGATCTCATCTTTGTGCTGCTCTTTCATATGGGCATCCGCGGCGTTGCCATCGCTACCGTTGGATCTCAGGGCATTTCTGCTCTGCTTTCCATTCTCTATCTGGCTAAACATTATCCGGTGCTGCGTTTCTCCCTCCGCCAGCTGCGTCCGGATTGGCCTCTCATTGGCCGCGTTCTGCGCATAGGACTTCCCATGGGACTTCAGAGCGCCTTCTTTGCCGCCGGCATGATGGTCATTCAGGGTGTTATCAATTCTTATGGTACCGATGTCGTAGCAGGCTATAGCGCCGGTGTACGCGTAGAACAACTGACCTGGCTCACCTTTACCACACTGGGACATGCGCTTTCCAGCTATACCGGACAAAATGCCGGCGCAAAAGACTTGAAACGCATCCAGCTTGGCGTAAAAGCCGGTCTTAAAATTTCTTTGATCTCTTGTCTATCCTCTACCATTTTGGTCTATCTGTTGGGTACGCCCTTGCTTCGCCTATTTATTACCTCCGACCAGCCGCAGATTCTATCCATTGCCAAAGGCTTCCTTTATGTGAATGCCACCTTCTATCTGCCCCTTGGCCTGATTCTCATCTACAACTCTACCCTGCGCGGCATGGGCGATATCGGTACCCCTATGCTCTCTGCCATGATCGAGCTCATCGTAAAAGTAGGCGGCTCCCTTCTTTTCTCCTATTTCTTCGGTTATTTCGGCATTTGGTTTGCCGAACCCCTTGGCTGGGTTCTGGGAACAATCCCCAGCATGGTGCATTATTATCGGGGAAAGTGGAAAAAACTCGTTGTACAGTTAGATGTTTAAAAATAAAAAAGAATTTGTGTTCTGAAGCGAACACAAATTCTTTTTTATTAAATACGTCTTATTTTAAATCCAGTACAATATCTCTCATTTTTC
>CANOUM010000155.1 GCA_947570515.1 uncultured Clostridia bacterium | reverse complement strand
CAGTCGAGGTGCGTTTCCCGAAAAAGCATAAAGTCATGAACATGGAAAATCGTGTGATTTAATTTTTGCAAAAGCGATATACTAAGTCCATCAGAGATCATTTGTATAACGATGGAGGATTTATGACTTTAAACATCATACAGGGGATATTGATTCCCTTGATCGGTACTTCTTTAGGGGCAGCATGCGTCCTATTTATGAAAACGGAGTGGAACATTTTTTTACAGCGAGCCCTCATCGGGTTCGCCGCAGGCGTTATGGTAGCCGCATCGGTATGGAGCTTGCTGATTCCGGCCATTGAACAGGCCGATTTTATGGGGGCGTGGTCATTTTTTCCCGCGGTCGCGGGTTTTTGGATCGGGATTCTCTTTCTGCTTCTTCTGGACCATTTGATTCCGCATCTGCATCAGCACAGCAGCCAGCCGGAGGGACGAGGGACATCACTGAAAAAAACAACCATGCTGCTGTTTGCTGTTACGCTGCACAATATTCCGGAAGGAATGGCGATTGGCGTGGTATTTGCAGGATGCCTGAACGGGACAATCGCCATGATGAGCGCTTTGATTCTTTCTATCGGGATTGCGATTCAAAATTTTCCGGAAGGCGCCATTATATCTATGCCGCTTAGAGCGGCAGGGATGACGAAGTCAAAAGCCTTTGCTTATGGTATTTTTTCCGGAGTTGTAGAGCCCATTGCCGCACTCATTACCGTGCTGGCGGCCAGTATTATTATGCCGGCGCTGCCGTACTTGCTTAGTTTTGCTGCGGGGGCAATGATGTATGTGGTGGTAGAAGAACTAATTCCGGAGATATCGGCCGGGTCACATTCTAATTGGGGAACCATTTTCTTTACAGTTGGCTTTACACTCATGCTGACATTAGATGTAGCGCTGGGATGACAGGCCGTTTTAATTTTATGCAAGATGGGAAGTTTGAGCTTGCATTTTGAAGGGCTTCGTATTATAATTTATATTTAAAGAAATGCGAAGTGGAGGCTGAGGCGAATGAGTAAAGAGATCGATTGGAGCAATTTAGGCTTCGGATATATTCCGACAGAATATCGATATGTGTCGCGTTATAAAGATGGAAAATGGGATGAAGGACGCTTGGAGACGGAATCGACGATCACGCTGAGTGAATGTGCCTGTGTGTTTCAGTATGCACAGACCTGCTTTGAAGGGTTAAAGGCGTATTATACAAAGGAAGGCGATGTTGTTTGCTTTCGGCCGGATCTAAATGCAAAAAGAATGGCAGATACGGCTGCGCGGCTGGAAATGCCGCCTTTCCCGGAAGAGAGGTTTATTGAAGCTGTCAAGCAGGTGGTCGCTGCAAATCGGGACTATGTTCCGCCGTATGGCTCTGGGGCAACGCTGTATATTCGTCCGTTTATGATGGGAGTCGACAGTGTCATTGGCGTAAAGCCGGCGAGCGAATATGAATTTCGTATTTTTGTGACACCGGTAGGACCATATTTTAAAGGCGGAGCGAAGCCGATTGCGATTAAGGTCAGTGATTTTGACCGGGCAGCGCCGCATGGTACGGGGCATATCAAAGCCGGGCTTAATTATGCGATGAGCCTGCATGCTATTGAAGTAGCGCATCGAGAAGGATTTTCTGAAAATATGTATCTGGATTCGCAGACCAGAACCAAGGTAGAAGAGACCGGAGGGGCCAATTTTCTGTTTGTTACAAAGGATGGCAAATTTGTAACGCCCAAATCCGATACGATTCTGCCGTCCATTACCAGACGCTCGCTTATGTATGTAGCCGAGCATTATCTGGGGATGGAAGTGGAGCATAGAGAGGTGTATTTTGACGAACTGAAGGAGTTTGCGGAATGCGGCCTGTGCGGTACGGCCGCTGTGATCTCGCCTGTCGGTAAAATCTATGACCATGGAGAAGAGATCTGTTTCCCCAGCGGTATGGAAGAGATGGGTCCTTATACTAAGAAGCTCTATGATACGCTGACCGGTATTCAGATGGGACGTGTGGAAGCACCGGAAGGCTGGATTTATAAAGTTTGCTAATAGAATCCCTGCGCTGCAGCATGGCAGAGTGAATGCGGCACAGGGATTTATTTGTGGAAAAATGGAAAGGAAGGATACGCATGGAACGCATTTGGATTGATTTATATGAAGCCGCCAG
Organism: uncultured Clostridia bacterium; assembly: GCA_947570515.1. GTDB lineage: Bacteria > Bacillota > Clostridia > Lachnospirales > Bianqueaceae > CALWPV01. The sequence goes on along the minus strand of CANOUM010000155.1, from coordinate 2,472 downwards.
GGAAGTGCTGCGTCCTCGAAGTGTGTCTGAGATGATTGAGGCAGGAGGCGTTGCGGCTGCGGTGGAGGCAGCTTCCGGTAAAATTTACGTGGGAGTTTGTGTGGATACGGCTTGCACACTTGGCGTTTGCGCAGAGAGAAATGCCTTGTTCAGTATGATTACCCATGGAGAAAATGCGATTAGGCGTGTCATTGCGATCGGTTCGGATGGAAAAGCTATGGCGCCGTGCGGCGCCTGCCGGGAATTGATGGCACAGCTGATGCCAAAGGCTTACAAAGATGTTTTGATTATGATGGATTATGATCAAAACAGGGTGATGACATTAGGAGAGCTGACGCCGCAATGGTGGCTATAAATAGATGAAAAAGGGTTAACTTGTGGTTGATCTGGGTAAAATAGAGGTCCATTGAACTTGACTGCCTGATTCGGTATGATGATGGGGTCAAGTTTTTTATTGCATAGCGAACAAAATGTTTTAACGCGGAGGGAAAGATGGAGAGTAAAATTGGTCAGACAATCAAGAAACTGCGCCTGGATCATGATGTAAGCCAGGAAATACTGGCGAAAGCACTCAATGTGAGCACGCAGGCGATCAGTAAATGGGAAAATCAGAAAGCGCTGCCGGATATTATGCTCTTGCCGGTACTGGCGTCGTTTTTTGATGTGAGTATAGATGCCCTGTTTAGCGGCGTGATATATGATGAGAACAGACTGTCAGCCAATGTGGATGAACTTCTTCAGATTAACCGGTATGGATGGGACAGAATTTCCAAAGGAGGAAGCTGGAGCGGTGTAACGCTGCCGCAATGGGGAGTATGGGCTCCGAATGAAGAGGAGCTGCATATGCTTGATGTGGACGGGAAAAAGGTGCTCGAAATTGCCTGCGGAGCAGGAAAATCGCTGCTATATGTCAGTGAAAAAAATGCAAAAGAGGTATGGGGGCTTGATATTTCGCAGGTTCAGCTGGAAAAGGCAAGAAAATTGCTGGCAGAACACAAGGTGACAGCGCAGCTGTTTCATTCACCCATGGAATTAAATCCGGGGATTCCGGAGCACTATTTTGATTGTGTGTATTCTGTTTATGGGATAGGCTGGACGCAGGATCTGGATAAGACAGTATCGCTGATAGCCAGATATCTAAAAACAAACGGCATCTTTGTTTTTTCATGGGATAACCCGATGCTCCCCTGTATCGATACGATTAACGGCCAGTATGTACTCAATCAATCGTATCTGGAAGAGCCGGTTCGGTATAAAAAGAAACGGGGAGAGGATATTGTTTTAAAAAAGTGGAAGCTTTCTTCTTATATCAATGCGCTGGCAAGACATGGGTTTAAGATTGAGCAGTTAGTGGAAAAATCAAGCCAGAACAGCGATTATGCCGTGTTTGATCATCAGTATTATTCAGAACATAAGGCGCAGTATCTGCATCATAGTTTTGTAATTCGCGCAAGGAAAATGTGATGGGTTAAAAAATGCCATATGATTTAAAAAACAAAAAGGAGAGAAATCAGATACCATGGCTAAGTTAATTATTTTAAGAGGAAATTCAGGAAGCGGCAAGACGACAACGGCGAAAAAGCTGCAAGAGAAATTCGGACCTAATACAATGCTCATTTCGCATGATATGGTCCGGATGCAGATTTTGCATGTTTGGAGCGCAGAAGGGCTTAGAAGATCCGGGCCGCTTATGGTCAATCTGCTAAAATACGGAAAGCAAAATTCAGATGTTACGATTATGGAGGGCATCCTGCCGACAGAGAACTACCAGTTTCTCTTTGAAATCGCCCTGGAAGAATTTGGACAGGACAATATAAGCGCCTATTATTATGAGCTACCGTTTGAGGAGACTTTGGTCCGGCATAGTACCAAACCAAACCGGGATGAATTTGGCGAGACCGAGATGCGAAAGTGGTGGAAAGAAAAGGATTATATGGGTATCATACCGGAAAAACTGATTTATAAAGAAGATGCGTTAGAAACCACAGTGGAGCGGATATACCAAGACGTGATGAAAACGATGTAATATTATACTTCCGGTCAAGCTGGATTCTCTGGATATCGCTTGCAAACCCGGCAGCTCTATGATAAGCTGTAAGGGAATATTCAAAAGGGGAAGTATGCGATGATCAGAGACAATCAATATCCGATACTGGAATTTGACGACAATAAGACAGCCAAGCTTGAGCCCACTGCGTTTGCAGATCAGAAGTTTGCAGCAGATAAGCTTATCATTACATTTTTTCCGGAGGTTATGGAGCGCTTAATTGAGGAAGGCAAGGTTCTTTTAGAAAGAACGATCGGCGGAGAAAACCCCATCTCTGTATACCGTTTTTCGGACTCAGATATTTTGATTACGCTTGGAGCGGTAGGATGTCCGGCGTGTGCGGGAAATCTGGATTTGTTTAATGCCATGGGCGCTGCGAAGGTCATGTTTTGCGGCGGGGGCGGCGTCCTGGATCAAACCATTGA
>CANOUM010000154.1 GCA_947570515.1 uncultured Clostridia bacterium | reverse complement strand
GATCGGCAGCCAAGAAGGCTCTGCTTTCATTCTGATATATAAGCTCTCGATAAGCTTTTCTGCTTTTCTTTCTTCTTTTTTGGCTTCCGAGCCGATATGATATACCGTCTGAAACATGGCCGCTCTCAGCTCCATCATAGCCTGCTGCATTTCCTCCGACATCATCGTTTCCTCTTGCTTTAGGCTGGTCTCAATGACATTGTGAATCATCCTGTCAATTCGTTTAGGAAAGCTATGCCCCAGCACTTTAAGAGGCTCTGCCGGCAGATCCTCTTCTGCAATCACATGCCCCCGCAGCGCATCATCAATATCGTGATTGATATAGGCAATTTTATCTGACAGACGCACCACCTTTCCCTCTTCTGTCGCAGGATGCCGGCTCATTGAATGATTCGCTATCCCATTGCGCACTTCCCATGTCAGATTCAGCCCTGTGCCGTTTTCCAGCTTTTCTACAATGCGCACTCCCTGCTCATCGTGCGAAAACCCTCTGCTCGACAGCCGGTTTAATACCCTTTCGCCGGCATGCCCAAACGGTGTATGTCCTAAGTCATGTCCAAGCGCAATTGCCTCGATCAAATCCTCATTCAGACGCAGCGCCCTGCCAATGCTTCTCGCAATTTGCGCGACCTCCAGCGTATGCGTGAGACGCGTACGATAATGATCTCCCTCAGGCGCAATAAACACCTGCGTTTTATGCTTCATCCGGCGAAACGATTTACAGTGCAGAATCCGATCCCGGTCTCTCTGATAACAAGTGCGCAGATCGCAGGGCGTATCCGGAAAATCCCGCCCGCGGCTATGAATACTCCACGATCTTGGATTGGACAGTAAACTTTTCTCCCTCTCCTCCTGCTGCTCTCTGATATTCATATAGACTCCTCCCCTGCTTTATCTGTTTCTTCCTTAGCCAAACGATCCCAAAATTCCTCTGCGCTTAGCTTCTCTGCCTTGCGCACCTCATATCCCGGCAGACGTTCATCAAACGGACAAGCTTTGCGGTATTCACAGAAGGAACAGGCTGTCTTTTGCCCAAGCTGCACCGGCTCCTGCGTAATGCTGCCCGTACTCATCTCCTGTGCAAGCGCCCGGATCTTACGATGCGTAAACTCTTTAATCTGCTCAAACTGCAGGGCACTGGCTGTCTGATTGCGTTTATGAAACGTACCGTTTTTTGTCAGTTCTGCCTTAACAACTAAAGGATCCTCCTCCAGCCCATGATCCATATGTTCAATAACCTCCGGATCATCCAAAAAGAGTCCATCCAAGCGGCTATTCTTTAAAACAAGTCTTTTCAGCTCCTCCTCTTCAGCGCCCTCACCTTTGGGCATGTTGGATATCAAATGAAAATAGAAAAACCCAGCCGGCTTAGCCTTATATGCAGCCTGTCCCGCCTCCAAATAGACCGGCAGCTGCAGCTGCAGCCCCGCATACAGCTGCTCCGGATCATAGGCGGTCTGTCCTGATTTATAATCAATAATTCTCACATACCGCTGATCCTGCTCCTGCCACAAATCAATCCGATCAATCTTCCCCTGCAGGCGCACAGACCTCCCGTCCTCCAGCGAAATCTCTACCGGAGCTCCGCCTTCACGTCCCGCGCCAAAGCGCCATTCAAAAGCCGCCGGCGCAAAATCTCCCAGCGCGGTTTGCGTGCTCAGGATCTCAACCGCTCTCGCCACCGTCCGGGTCAGCTTGTTCCAGTAATACCGATACCGTCCCGTGGTCTGATAGACCGGATACTCCTCCTGCTTCAGCTGCGCCAGCCGCTCTGCCAGTGCCTGTGCCTCCTCCTCTTGCAGCGCCCTCACCAAATATTCACCAGCCTCCTGCAAAATATCATGCAGCATGTTCCCATCCTCAAGGCTTCTCACCTGCGGCACTTCACGCTCCTTCAAATAAAGCCCATACCTCAGATAATAAGAAAAGGGACACCGGGCATACTGCTCCAGCTGCGTAATACTCAAAAGCCGCTGCGCCGGATCCATCAATTTTCTCGCCAAAACCGGCGAAAGCTGCCGTGATTCCTGCCGCACCCTTCGGCCCTCTTCCATCAACTGCAGCTTGCTTTGATATCCATGTGACATCAACCATTTGCCGGCATAGCCGGAAAAAGGTGACGACTCTTCATACAAAAAAGGCAGCGGCAGCGAGATCCCCTTTCGCTCCTTTAGCATCGCCTGGCTGCCCGCGAGACGAACCAGCCGCTTCCATAAGGAAGAACGCCCAAACGCCTTGCCGTCCCGGCTTCCTTCACTACACAAAAAATACAATCGTTCTCTGGCTTTTCCTGCGGCAGCATATAAAAGATAATACTGCTCCATCAGGTTTTCCTTTTCGCCCTGTGCGATTTCAAGCTCTGCTCCTGCCTGCAGCCGTTCCTTTTGCGTCAAAAGGCTTTGAGCGCCTCCTGTCTTAGGGAAAGTGCCTTCCTGCAGACCAATAAAAAATACGGCTTTGTATCCGGTCAGCTTTGACCGGCTGATATCTGCAATGAGCAGCTCATCCATCGAAGGCGGCAGCTGCCCCATTTTAGACTGCGAAAGCCCCACATCTAAAATAGCGGCATACTCCCTAAGATCCATCTGCACAGATCCCATGGCCTCGCATAAACGCTCCTGCAGCGTCTCGATCAGCTCAAACATCCGTCCATACTCCATGGCTTTTAACAGCTGTCCATCCTTTTCAAGCAGTGCTGCCTGCTTTTCAAGCTGCATGTCTATCTGCTGCGCTTTTGCAAGATTCCGATATGCTTGTGTAAATTCAGCTGCGCTGTGTTTGCCGCTTGTACTTTCGACAAATTGCTCCAATTGATCCGCCAGCTGATGATATACCGTTTTCCATAAAGCCGCCTCTTCTTCGCTTAATCCCTGTTTCTCCTGCATCCGCAGCGCCTGAAAAATCCGCTGCGCTCCCCGCCAGTTTTCTTTAAGCATCTGGTTTTCAAGGATATCCAGCTCTTCCTGTGCAATCCCGGCCAGCCCCGTTTTCAGCAAAGATAGCAGTGCTTCGCCTGAAAATCCGCTTTCCGGCCATTTTCCCAGCGCATGCAGCCACTGAACATACGGATTCACTGTAATATCTGTCTTTTCATCAATGAACCCCGGAATCTGATATAGCTCCAGCTCCCTTCGCAGCGCCGGCGCATAACGATCAATATCGGCTGCCACAACGGCGATATCCCGGTAGGTATACCCCTTTTCACGCACCAAATACAAAATTTCATGAAACAGCAGCTGCAGCTCCTGCGCCTGATTGGCCGCCGACTGTACACACACATGCCGCTCTTCCCCTTCATAAGACGCCGGTATTGTTTTGCAAAGCTCCCGGCTCACATGCTGCAGCTGCTGGCTGCGCCGATCCTTCTGCTGCCAGCTGATGTGCAAAGGGATCCGGTACTGCTCTATCATCTGCTGCAGCTTCCAAACCGTTTTCTGCGTTGTAAAAAATAATTGCCTCGGCAGCTCCCTCCAGTCTTGTACCGCCTGCACCGCCTTATACGCCTCCGGCGTTATCGTAACGGCAATCGTCAGTCTTTTAGCATATAAAGCAAGTCCGGTTAAAATACGGTATTGCTGCGGTGTGAATCCGCTGAAATCATCCACAAAGACATACGCATTTTTAACAAGAGCTGACTGCGCAATCCGTCCGGCCAGAAGATCCAGTACCTCCTCCGAAGCAATCGTCTGTTCTTCGCCATAATCCTTAAAATATTTCCATAAAAGCGCAATATCATGAAGCTTCGCAGCCAGAATGCTCTCTTTGGGCTGTGCTTCTATGAGTGCCTGCAGTGCCGTTTCATCAAGACGATATTGAAACATCTCCGTTATCATGAGCTTAAGCTGCCCGATAAAGCCCTGCTGTCCCACGCTGCTTCCATAATATACCAGCTCCTTCTGATGATCCCTGGCCAGCTTGTACAGCACCATACATTTTCCCATATCGTCCAGCGTTTTTAACGGAGGCATGCCGGTTTCCGCAAAAATACGATGGGCCAGACGGTTAAAGCTTAGAATCTCTGTTCCCAGCATACTGCATCCCGGCATTTTCCGGATCAGCTGCTGCTGTACTTTCAGCGTTGTCTGCTCCGGCACGATATAAATCAGGGGCTGCTGGGCATCTCCTGCCGCAATTTGACTGATCTCCTGCTGCAGCCTTGTCGTTTTTCCGCCTGCGGCGGCTCCTAAAATCAGTTCCAGCGCCAATCCGGTGTCCTCCTCTCGTTTTCCCTGCATGATACTGAGAATTATAAACGTTTTTAAAGCGCTTGGCAAGCATAGCCCGGCTTATTTGTTCATATATTGAAGCAGATTATAAAACAGGAGATTTTAACTATGTCTGTTCGTATTATGTCTCTGAAGCTAAACCGCCTGCTGATGTACGCCGGTATTGCACTGGCCGTTCTGATTGCGCTGGTAATCCTGCTGACAAAGCTGTTGGGCGGTTCTTCTTCCGGCAGTGCATCGGCGGATGCCGAATATTATCCGGGTACTTATACAACCTCCGTTCCTTTGGGAAGCGGCAGTATTACCGTACAGATGACGTTTAGCAAAACGGGCATCGAGGCTGTCAGCTATGATATTCCGGATACGGTCCTCTCCGTCTATCCTCTGGTACAGCCTACCGCTGCTTCCATCGGCCAGCAGCTGACAGATGGCGCG
>CANOUM010000153.1 GCA_947570515.1 uncultured Clostridia bacterium | reverse complement strand
CGGAATATGACATCAAAGGAACTTTGTGCCAAAATCGGCATTACCGAAGCCAATCTCTCTATTTTACGAAGCGGCAAAGCAAAGGGAGTACGCTTCAGTACAATCAATAAAATCTGTTATTACCTTCACTGTGAGGTAGGGGATATTTTAAAATTTGACGGAAGACTGGAGGAAGAGAATGAAACATAAGCGAATTATAATAGCAGGGGTATTTCTAAGTGTTTGCCTGCTCAGCGGGTGCCAGCTGGCGCTGGAAGAGTCAGGAGGCGGCCGCCAGGATCATTTAATTGGACTTTTTATTACACAAGATCCTTTAAAAAATGAGGATCCAAAAGAAGTGAAAATCTATGCGCAGAGGGAGAAAGAGCAATGGAGATTTGAGGAAAACGAAGGCATTTGCTGTTTTGTACCCGATATAGCAGACGAAGAGGGTAGCTATACGGAAATCTGTATCGATGAAGCGATCAGCGCCGATCATTCAGAGATTAAAACGACCGATGAAGGCAGTGAGGTTCGCATGGAGGCATCGCTCTATTTCCCGCCCTGCGGGAAAAAGCTCGTGTATTTGAATCCGGTATATCAGGAGGACCAGGGAAATGTGTATGTAGTGCAGGGAAACGGTGTGGATATGAATTTTGACGGACCGGGGGTGAGCTGTGCGCATCGGCTGGAGGAGAATCAGGTGCAGACAGAAAGTGGCGTACGGGAGGCGCAGTCGTTTTCTGTGGAGCTCAAGCTGGAGAGCCGTGCGCGGCCAGAAAAGATTTGTCTGATTGCGATGACAGCGGAGCACCAGATTGTACAAGAGATGGAATATGCAGCGGGACAGGTGCCGGCAGAACTGACGATGCCGGAGGAGATAGCCTATATCGTTATGGAAACAAAAGAAGAGCAGGAAATTAGCCGTGCAGTATTTAGCCGCGGAGAGGAAGGGCTGGAAAGCTGGTATCTAAGAGAGGATGGGTATTTGGCACCCTGTTATACACGGCTGATCTGGCAAGAATGAGGAGGAAAAGCAGATGATATCCAGAGACGAAATGCAGCAGATCTTGGAATACACACAGGCGAAGGGAGCAGGCTTTAGCGAGCTGTTTTTGGAGGATCGCTCAGATCAGGAGGCGCAGTGCGAACAGCAGCGTATTCAGGGAGTGAAAAGTCTGAGGACATATGGCGCAGGTCTGCGGCTTTTGCAGGGAACAGAAGAGATATATACCTATTCAAATGACGTGAGCCTGAAAGGGCTGATGACTCTGGCAGATGAGGCATTGGCATTGTTAAGTGACAGGAGCCAAAGCGCTTCTCGAGGAAAAAGGCTGAAAAGCGCAGTGGGGGTGAATCCCAATCCGGTAAGACGGAAGCTCAATGAAAGCGGGATATCAAAAAAGATTAAAATTGCAAAAGCAGCAGAGCGAATCGCTATGAGTGCGGGAGTACCGCTGCTTACACATAGGGTGACATATAGTGATACGGATCAGCGCGTATGGATTGCCAATAGTGAGGGGGTGCTGGCTGAGGATCGAAGGGTCAATACAAGAGCGAGAGTTTATTATACAGTGGGGGATGAAAAAGGAGGTCTGTATGAATGGGCAGATTTTGTGAAGCCCTCCGGCATGGAAGCTTGGGAGACGGATGAGTGGGAAATATTTATTCGGGAGCGTTTAAGATCCAGCTATGTATCATTGAAGGCAGAACCGCTAAATTCAGGAAGCATGCCGGTCGTTTTGGAGGCCGGTGACTGCGGTGCGCTATGGCATGAGTGCTGCGGACATACGCTGGAGGCGGCGGCCATTGCTGCCGGCAGCAGTGATTTTATTGGGAAAATCGGGCATCAGGTTGCTAGCAGCAAGGTGACATTGATTGATGACGGGACGCTGCCGGGACTGTATGGTTCATCTGCATTTGATGACGAAGGACGGCTGCGTCAGCGCAATGTGCTGATTGAGGAGGGAGTGCTGAAAAACTATTTATGTGACCGGCGGCACGGACAGATGATTGGGATGGAAAGTAACGGATGCGGCCGCCGGCAGGATTACACGTACGCACCTACCTCGCGCATGAGTAATACATATTTAGCGCCGGGAACCGATGATGAAGAGGAGATGATTCGCTCGCTGGGAGAGGGACTATATGTGAAACGGCTCGGCGGGGGCAGCGGTGGGCAGATCTTTTCGTTGATCTGCCGAGAGGCCTATTTAATTAAAAACGGACAGATTGACAGGCCGGTTAGGAACTGCATGCTTACAGGAAATGGGTTGGAGATCATGAAAAAAATCGATCGGGTCGGTTCTAAAATAGAGACGGAATACGGCAGCTTTTGCGGCGCAGCTTCCGGGCTGGTCAATGTGACTTCGTTTCAGCCCAGAGTACGGATTGCCGAGATGGTGGTAGGAGGAGAAGGGTAATGGAAGTAAGAGAAAAATATATACAGTATTTAAAAAAGCAGGCGCTTAAAGGACTGTGGGAGGTAAACGGAGAGACCAAAGAGCATATCAGCATGGTTTGCCAGCAAGGAAAGATAGTGAGCAGCGGTGCAGATCATCAGACAGTGCTGTATGCACGGGCTGGCGAAAAGGCTACCGGGTATGCGGTGAGTCAGTGTATCGAAGAGGAGCCGGAAGTGCTTTTAAAACAAGCTATGCAAAATGCAGAAGTTTTGCAAATGGAGGCAGGTCCTGAGGGAGCTGAAATCAAACCGGGGAATGAAGCGCTGATATCAGACGAACCGAAACAATCACTGAGCGGGAGTGAGCAGATCAAAGCCATGGTGCAGCAAATGGAGGCGCAGATTCCGAGCAGGAAAAAATCTGTGGCACTATGTGAAACTATCCATACACAGTGGGTGGTGAATCAGATTGGCTTAAATCGGCAGTTCAGCAGGCGCAGAGCCGAGCTTTCGATAGAAGCAGATGGCAAAGAGTATCTAACAAGTGCACCAAGCATAGAGAAACTGGATATAGCCGGCATACTGGCAGAGATAGAAGAAAATAAAAAAATTCAGCGCCAGCCGGTAGTGTGCGAGGCAGGTACATACCGGGCGGTGCTGAGCAGTGATGTGGTAGCCAATATGTGGATTACAGCATGGCAGATGTTTAGCGGACGAGAATATGCTGCAGGGAGCAGCGCGCTGCAGGGCAGGCTCTCACAAAAAATTGCGTCAGAGAAAGTGACGATTCAAGATCTTCCGGCATTGCCGGAAAGCGGCTATGTGTTTCCGTTTGATTGCGAGGGAAGCACAGGGACAGCTGTGGATCTGGTTAAGGACGGCTGGTTTTGCGGTCTGATGCATAATCTGGAAACAGCGCAAAAGCTGCAGACGGCGTCAACGGGCAATGCGGGGAGGACGATTGGACTGGTAAAGGGAAGCGATATCGTGGTCACTCCCAAAAACTTTGTGATGCAGCCTGGGGAAGCATCTATGGAAATGCTTTTGAGTCAGATGGGAGATGGGCTGTATGTCTATAGCGCGTGGGATCAGTTCCATGCGGTGAATACGGCTTCAGGCGATTTTAGCTTTCCGTGTAATGCAGTGCTGGTGCAGGGCGGCGAGCAGCAGGGGACGGCGTATGGCATGACGATGAATGGAAATATTCGTGATTTGCTGCAGCATGTGGAGATGGTGGGCAATCGGCTTTGTTATCTGCCGCTGCTCATGCATCAGACCTATCAGGTAGCAGCGCCGGCACTGCTGATCAGTGAGCTGAGCGTTAGCGGGAATCAAGCACTGAGCCATACGGAAGAATAAAGCGAAGTGCTTGAGGACAGATTTCGATGTGCAGGGAGGTGAAGGAGGAAATTTCACCATCAATACAGACATGGAGCGGAATGGCAGAGAGGAGAGAGAGCTGTCTGCACTGCCGGTAGGTCACCAGACCGGATTGAATCTGGGGGGCGAGATACCGTCCGGAATGATAAGAAGGAAGAAGTGAGATGAAGCGCAGACGGGGAAGCAAGCGGACGGCGGCAAGATCGAGCAGGCCGTCATTGGGATGAGCCTGCGGCGAGGATTGGAAGCCGCCTCCGCAGAAGCGGCCGTTGGCGATGGTACAGAGAAGAAAATCACCGGAAAAAGTTTCATGATCATCGATCTCAAATTGGAGTGAAGATCCCAGTTTATGGCAAAATTGCTGTAAAACGCCGGCGATATAGGCAAGCGGGCCTTTAAGAAAAGGTTTCTTTTTGAGCTGGCTGGCCGCGAGCGCCGCGTTACAGTCGAAGCCAATATTGATCATGTTGATGGCATATTGTTCATTGACCCGGATGAGGTCAATAGGGAAGGAAGAGCCAGCGACCTGAGCATGAACATGACGGAAGAACTCCGGATTTTGAAAGCTTCGGATGAAATCGTTGCCGGTGCCGGCGGGTATAATACCGACAGATACATGAGGATGGCCGACAGCGCCGCAGATGACCTCATTTAGAGTGCCATCACCGCCGCAGGCGTAAAAACGGAGTTCTTCCTTGGTTTCGCTGGAGATCTTGCGTACATAGGCTGTGATATCGCCTACACCGGTACTGGTGTAGATGGTGTAGGGGGCAGGGGCAGCAGAAAAGCATTGCTGGATCAGTGGTATGTAATCGAGAGCGCGGCCTTGACCAGCGGCCGGATTAAGAATAAAATAATGATGCATGCGCAGCTCCTTTCTCAGCGGGCAGGATTGTATATAGA
>CANOUM010000152.1 GCA_947570515.1 uncultured Clostridia bacterium | reverse complement strand
AACCGATTAAGAAGAAAAAGAACTGCTTTCTCTGATGGGAATGCCTTTTGTAAAATAAGCGCATCATTTTTAGGAGGTCTATTACATGGCGAAAACATCGATGAAAATTAAACAGCAGCGCCAGAATGCAAAGCCCAAATTTTCTACAAGAGCGTATAGCCGCTGCAAGATTTGCGGACGTCCGCATTCTGTACTGCGTAAATATGGTATCTGCCGTATCTGTTTCCGTGAACTCGCTTACAAAGGCGAAATTCCGGGTGTAAAAAAAGCAAGCTGGTAAGCTTGGCATCATAGTAAATAAGGAGGTAATTTCCAGATGACGATGAGCGATCCTATTGCCGATATGCTGACACGCATCCGTAACGGAAACGTAGCAAAGCATGACACCGTTGACGTTCCTTCTTCTAAGGAGAAGTTAGCGATCGTGGAGATCCTGGTCAAAGAAGGATATATTAAAAAATACGAAGTGGTTGCAGATGGGAATTTTAAGACCATTCGTATGACATTAAAATATGGTAAAGACAAGAATGATAAAGTCATTACCGGACTTAAGAGAATTTCTAAACCTGGTTTGCGAGTATATGCAGGTAAAGACGAACTGCCTAAAGTACTGGGCGGATTGGGCACTGCAATCATCTCTACAAATAAAGGTATTTTGACCGACAAAGAAGCACGTAAAGCCGGTGTTGGCGGCGAAGTTATTGCATTTGTTTGGTAAGAAACGCATTAAATTAGGAGGTAAAAAGCATGTCTCGAATCGGGAGAATGCCTGTAGAAATTCCTGCTGGCGTAGAAATCACAATTGCTGAGCATAACAATGTGACTGTAAAGGGACCGAAAGGAACCTTAAGCCGCGAATTACCGCAGGAAATGACGATTACACAGGAAGATGGAAAGATTATTGTGGCACGTCCCAATGATCTGAAGAGAAATAAAAGCCTTCATGGTTTAACGAGAACACTGATTCACAATATGGTGGTTGGTGTAACACAAGGCTATGAAAAGCATTTGGAAATCAATGGTGTTGGTTATAGAGCAGCTAAGCAGGGAAACAAATTAAACCTGACGCTGGGATATTCACATCCTGTTATTATGGAGGATCCGGAAGGGATCGAAACAGAAGTGCAGGATCAGACCAAAATCATTGTTCGTGGTATCAATAAGGAAAAGGTTGGCCAGTTTGCAGCTGAGATCCGCTTCAAGCGTCCGCCGGAGCCCTATAAAGGCAAAGGTATTAAGTATGCTGATGAAGTGATTCGCCGCAAAGAGGGTAAGACCGGTAAATAAGGTAAAGGGGTGACATTTCAATATGGTTAAGAAAGCATCAAGCAATCGTGCTCAAAAGCATTACAGAATGCGTAAGAATATTAACGGAACAATGCAGCGCCCTCGCCTTAGCGTTTTCCGCAGCGATAAGCACATCTATGCTCAGATTATTGATGATACAAGCGCTACAACTTTGGTAGCCGCCTCTACTGTTGAAAAGGCAGTAAAAGAGAAGGTTGAGTTTACCAATAATGTAGAGGCTGCCAAAGCCGTAGGCGAATTAGTAGCAAAGCGTGCAGTCGAAAAGGGAATCAATACAGTGGTATTTGACCGCGGTGGTTTTCTGTATCATGGAAAAATTAAAGCTTTAGCCGATGCTGCCAGAGAAGCTGGCTTGCAGTTTTAAGAATCGGAGGCAGATGAATGAATAACAATAGAATTGATCCCAATACTCTGGGTGAATTAGAATCCAAAGTTGTGACCATCAAGCGCGTTACCAAGGTTGTAAAGGGTGGACGCAATATGAAATTCACAGCTTTGGTAGTAGTAGGAGATAAAAACGGCCATGTAGGATTTGGTCTGGGTAAGTCTCTGGAGATTCCGGAAGCAATTCGCAAAGGAGAAGAGGCAGCGAAAAAGAACATGATTACAGTTCCGAGAAACGATGCCAATTCTATTCCGTATACAACGAAGGGCGTACATGGAAGCGCACAGATTCTTCTGATGACAGCAGCAGAAGGTACCGGTATTATTGCAGGAGGTCCTGCACGTACCGTTTTGGAATTAGCAGGCGTTCAGAATATCAGAACTAAGTCTTTGAGTTCTAATAATAAGAACAATGTGGTTGCCGCAACGGTTAAAGGCTTAAAAGGGCTGTGTACTCCAGAGGAAATTGCCAGAAAGCGCGGCAAGACCGTTGCTGAGATTTTAGGATAAGGGAGATTGATGGCATGGCAAAACTTAAAATTACACTTGCAAAGTCCACAATCGGAGCGATTCCCAAGCATAAGAAAACTGCAATTGCTTTAGGGTTGAAAAAGACACAAAAGTCGGTGATTCAGCCGGATAACGCAGCAATTCGCGGTATGATTGCTTCGATTCAGCATTTGGTTAAAGTAGAAGAAATTCAGGAATAATAGGAGGCACAAAAGCATGAACTTACAAGATTTAAAGCCAGCTGAAGGCTCTAAACAGAGTGCTTTCCGTGTAGGCCGCGGCCATGGTTCGGGAAATGGCAAAACCTCTGGCAGAGGTCATAAAGGTCAGAAGGCACGTTCCGGCGGCGGTGTTCGTCTTGGCTTCGAAGGTGGTCAGATGCCTTTATACAGAAGACTTCCTAAAAGAGGTATTAAGAAAAAGACGCATAGAAACTTTGTGGAGATTGTTTCCATTAACGTAGAGCGGTTAAACCAGTTTGAGGACGGTGCGGTTGTAACGGTAGATGCATTAAAGGCTGCCGGTATTATCAGCAATCCGAAAGACGGCGTGAAAATCCTTGGAAATGGCGAGCTGAAAAAGAAGCTGACCGTTAAAGCTGATTATTATAGCGCAAGCGCAAAGGAAAAGATTGAAGCGGCCGGCGGTACTGCTGAATAATAAAAATGCAAGACGACCCGAAAAGGGAAGGTTGCATAAAGGAGGGCAACGCATTTGTTTAAGACAATTAGAGACATTGTTAAGATTCCGGATCTTCGCAGAAGAATCCTATATACCTTGATGATGTTAGCCCTTGTCCGTTTAGGCTCATTGATCCCCAGTCCCCTGATGGATGCTGCAGTAGTGAAAAACTACTTTGCATCCGCAGGCGGTGTGATGGCACTCTTTGACATTATGTCCGGTAACGCGTTCAGCCAGATGAATCTTTTTGCAATGGGAATTCAACCCTACATCAATGCTTCTATTATTATTAGCTTGCTTACGGTAGCGATTCCCAAATTAGAAGAGCTTCAAAAAGAAGGCGAATCGGGAAGAAAGAAAATTTCGCAATATACAAGAGTGCTCACAGTGGCGCTTGCACTGCTGCAATCCTTTGGTATATCCTATGGCCTGCGCAGTGGTTTTACCAGCAGTCTTGGTACAACATGGTCCATTATTGTTTCCATGTCTGTATTCACAGCCGGAAGCGTTTTCGTCATGTGGATTGGTGAAAACATTACGGAAAAAGGTATAGGTAACGGTATTTCCCTGATTATTATGGTTAATGTTCTGTCAAGAGTTCCCTCAGCGGTAGGTGCGCTTGTGAGCTATGAGAACTACTGGATGCTGGCAGTTATTGTTGTCATCCTGGTGCTGGTGGTTGCATTTATCGTAGTTTTGGAACTTGCAGAACGTCGGATTCCCATCCAATATGCAAAGAGAATGCAGGGACGGAAGACATATGGAGGCAGCTCCACTTATATTCCGATCCGAGTCAATATGGCTGGCGTAATCCCGATCATTTTTGCTATATCCATTATGAGCCTGCCGGGAATTATTACCGGTTTTGTAACAGCGACACCTACCGGATGGTGGGCAACGACCCTGCGCTGGTTAAATACGGCGCATCCATTTGGAGCTTGTTTGTATGTGGTACTCATCATTTTCTTCACATACTTCTATGCATCCATCACTTATAATCCGCGAGATATCGCAGATAACCTGAAGAAAAACGGCGGTTTTATTCCCGGTTTTCGTCCCGGGGCACCGACATTGGACTATTTGAAGAAGACTTCTCATTATGTAGTTTTTATCGGCGCGATCATGCTGGCGATTGTAGCGAGCATTCCGGTAGTTCTCTCGTTTGTCTTCAAGATTGATAATTTATCCATTGGAGGTTCTTCTCTGATGATCTGTATCGGCGTAGCACTTGAAACTGTAAAGCAAATTGAAGGTCAGATGGTGATGCGTCATTATAAAGGATTTTTATCGAAGTGAGAAACGTGGAGGTAGAAGGATGAAGCTCATATTGCTTGGCGCCCCCGGCGCCGGAAAAGGAACGCAGGCAACACGGTTGGCAGATGCCTATCATATTCCACATATTTCTACCGGAGATATTTTCAGAGCGAATCTGAAAGATGAGACTCCGCTTGGCCTTAAGGCAAAGGAATATATGGATCAAGGCCTGTTAGTTCCTGATGAACTTACGGTAGATCTGGTCATGGATCGGCTGCAAGCAGCTGATTGTGAGAACGGATATATTTTAGACGGTTTTCCCAGAACATTGGTGCAGGCAGCTGCACTGGATGCGAAGGTGGAGATCGACGCGGCTGTGAATGTAGAAGTTCCGGATGAGCAGATTGTAAAGCGGATGGCAGGAAGAAGAGTTTGCCCTAAGTGTGGCGAGCCTTACCATACAGAGTATAAAATTCCTCAGAAAGAAGGAGTTTGTGATCGGTGTGGGGCTTCCCTGATGATTCGCAAAGATGATGAAGCAGAAACAGTAAAGAAGCG
>CANOUM010000151.1 GCA_947570515.1 uncultured Clostridia bacterium | reverse complement strand
TATACCGGGCTTTCATGGCGACCGTATCATAATAGGTCTGCCAGAGAGCCCGGTATTTTTGTTCCATGGGAGTAGGCGCTTCCAGAAACAGCTCCTGCAAAGGCATGATCTGGGGATGACCTGCCTGATAAAAGAGAGCAGTGGCATGCGTCTCATCGTAGATCAGAAAGGATTCGCCCCGGAAGCGGTCGCAGAAATGAGCCTGCAGGAGCGGGAGTACAAAATTGTTGGGGTGTATGACTGTAACAAGAAAGGAATGATAATCCGAAAACCGAATAAACTGCTTAAAGAAATGCGTTTCATTATGCAGCGTTTGCACAGCCTTGGAGAGGATGTGCACCGTGTTATCCGTCAGCATGCTGAGCACGGCCGGTCCGCGCTGAAAGGCAAGGTGAAGGAAGCGGAGCATATAAAGCTCTTTGCTGGGAAG
The DNA here is from genome assembly GCA_947570515.1 of uncultured Clostridia bacterium. Classification (GTDB taxonomy): domain Bacteria; phylum Bacillota; class Clostridia; order Lachnospirales; family Bianqueaceae; genus CALWPV01. The sequence goes on along the minus strand of CANOUM010000151.1, from coordinate 4,289 downwards.
ACAGGTGAGAAAAGCAAACTGGAAAAATGCTGTCACATCCGGACCAAGCTTATGCGGCAGCGAGCGGGCAACGCGTGCGGCATGAGTTTCATCGGTAGCGATGCGGTGAAGCGGCGTCAGCGAAAGCTGCTCCTCCCCTTCAATCTGGATATCGACCGGGATTTCTTTGTGCAGAAAGCTTTCAAACACACAGGATAGCAGCCCTTCGTAGCTGCCGTCATAGATATAGATCAGGTTCGGATAATGGATCATAGGGCGATACCCTCCTTAACCAGATTGTGCAGCTCTTGGGCCGAAGGAGCAAAGAGTGACAGCTGCTCAGGCTGCTGCTGCAAAAATGCATTCATATGCTCAACGCCCTGCGTGCTCAGCAGAGACCGGATGACGGTATCTTGATTTAAGGAAAGGTGCCCGATGGTCTGTCCGCTGCACAGAATAAAGTACTGCGCGCGTTTGAGTACGACACCGATTTTCTTAAGTCCCGAAAAGTCTATGGGAGCGAGCCGCCGAGCGGCAACAATGCGTTTGGCACTGCGCGGACCAATGCCAGGCACGCGCAGAAGAGATTCATAAGGCGCGCGATTGATCTCGACGGGAAAATACTGCGGATGCTGTAGCGCCCAGTTGCATTTAGGATCCACTAAGGGGTTGAAGCTGGGATGCGCCTCATCAAGCAGTTCGTCAGCCTGAAAATGATAAAAGCGCAGGAGCCAGTCAGCCTGATAGAGACGATGCTCGCGCAGCAGAGGAGGTTTAGTTGTGAGCGCAGGGAGGAGCGGATTTTCTACTACGGGTGTATAAGCTGAGAAAAAGACGCGTTTGAGCTGATATTTTTGATACAGGCCTTCGGTCAGTTTTAGAATCTGAAAATCCGTTTCCGGTGAAGCCCCAATGATCATCTGGGTGCTTTGACCGGCCGGGGCAAAATGAGGTGCGTGCTGGTAGCGGATGAGATCGGTGCGATTTGCCTGATGGGTATCACGGATCAGAGCCATTGGCTTGAGGATGGAGGTTTTAGATTTATCCGGAGCTAGCTGACGGAGACTCTCCTGAGAGGGGAGCTCAATGTTGCAGCTCATGCGATCAGCCAGAAGGCCGAGCTGAGTGATCAGCTTCGGATCAGCGCCGGGGATTGCTTTGGCATGGATATAGCCGTTAAAATGATACTCATGGCGTAAAATAGAAAGAACAGAGATCATGCGTTCGCAGGTATAGTTGGGATCTTTAAGCACTCCGGAGCTTAAAAAGAGGCCTTCGATATAGTTGCGCCGGTAGAAGGCGATCGTAAGCTCAGCAAGCTCGCGCGGAGTAAAGGCTGTGCGCTTGGTATCATTAGAACGCCGGTTGATGCAGTATTTGCAGTCGTAGACGCAGTAGTTGGTCATAAGCACCTTAAGAAGAGAAATGCAGCGGCCATCCGCAGAAAAGGAGTGACAGATGCCGCAGCTGGCAGCGCTGCCAATGCCGCCGGCTGTATTGGAGCGGTCTACGCCGCTGGAGGTACAGGCCACATCATATTTGGCTGCATCCGTAAGAATTTGAAGTTTTTGCATAGTATCCATTAAGACTATCCTCAATTTGTTCGTTCTGATAAGAATAAATATTCGTATATTTGTATCATATAACGGAATAAATGTTCTGTCAAGAAGAAATGAGATTTTTTTATTGTGTAAGGGTAAGAGAGAGAATAAAAAAAGCTGGTCATAAACAGTTTATCTGATACAATTATGAAATTCTTGAATTATTTTTAAGAATTTTAAGAAAAATTCTTGACACGTATTCTTTTGTATGATATGGTGTGCATGTGTCAGGTAACATCTTTGCGCTCACATATTTTTGTAAGTCATTTGATGCAGACAGATGATTTACAAAAGTATGTGATTTTTTTCTCATACCAGGGGCGTAAGCCTGAACACGGCTTCACCCAATTTAAAAATAGGAGGTACCTATCATGAATCAGGGTACAGTAAAGTGGTTTAATCCGGAGAAAGGCTTTGGCTTTATTGCCAATAACGATGGCGGCGATGACGTATTCGTTCATTTTTCCGCAATCCAGGCAGAAGGCTTCAAGACCTTAAACGAGGGACAGAAGGTTACTTTCGATATCGAAGTAGATCCTAAGAACCCTGCAAAGATGCGCGCAGCAAACGTAGTAGCAGTTGACTAATTGCAGTCCTTTGCTTTTCATATAAGACCGATTTCGTCCTACTGACCGTCAGGTACGTATAGACCAGCATCGGGTGCTTATCATGAAGCGCCTCTTTACAAAAAATAAAATCATCATACAAATCCCATATAGGATGTGTATGATGATTTTTTTATATACGTCTGCGAGGATGAAGCACGAGTGGGATAATGAAAACGCAATACGGGAGCAGAGCGAAGATGAATTAAAATTCTTTTGTTAAATAAATTCTTTCTGAAATTTTGTAAGATATATATAACATTAAAATCATAATAATCGGTACTATGATAATCCAATCATCATGGATCATATGAAGTGATTTTATTAGTGAATTAAAATTAACAAATTTTGCAAGGACTCCTCCGAGTATTGAAATTCCAAATACGCTTACAAAAATTCCAATTCGTGCTTTTTCTACTCCAAATTTGTAAATTACGGGATACATAAACGATTGCATGAAAGTAGTGGCAACCATTCCTTCTAATATCGTTGACATGACATTATCAAAATCAAAGGTTTCGCTTTTAATATAAGCAATCATTATTCCTAATATCGTTACTATTATAGTAGTGATTAGAATCAGAACAATCGTAGCCAAATATTTTGATCGTACACTGTTTTTTCGTCCATCAGGTAAAGTGATCAGATAGGCATCCCAATGATTATAAGTATCATAACTAAATGTTGAAATCATGATGATCACACTCATAAACGGTAATAAAAAGGATAAATCCATTTCTCCTTGAAATGTCATCGCGCCATATACAAATAATAATATAATTAAAATTTTAATATTGCTTTTGATCATGAAAAAGTCTTTTTTTATAAAACCAAACATTTATTTTCCTCCTTTAATCATCAAGACCATAAGGTCTTCAAGAGTTACTTTGTCGATCACATTAAATTTATATTTTTTATTGAATTCCTTTTTATTTTCAATCAAGACTTCATATTCATATTTTGTTTTCTTATATCGGATCAAGTCTTGATGATCAATACGGCTAAATTCAGATTCCGTACATTTTACAATTCCATAATTTTCTAACAACTCATCACAGGTTTTGGTTAATACAATTTCTCCATTATTGATAAACGTAATATAGTCTGCAATATGTTCTAAATCACTTGTAATATGACTGGAGAGTAAAACACCAAATTCCTCGTTCTGAATAAAATTCTGAAGAATTTCTATAACTTCATTTCGGGCAATGGGATCTAAACCACTTGTTGGCTCGTCAAGAATTAGTAATTTGGGGTGGTGAGAGAGTGCGGTTACAATTTCTAATTTCTTTCTCATTCCTTTTGAAAAAGTCTTAATTTGCTTGTTTTCTGTTAAGTTAAAATCCTTCAAATATTTAAAATATAATGCAACATCCCAATTTTGATACATGGAAATCATAATGCTATTTATATTTTGAGGTGTAAGTATTTCTGGAAAAAACATATCATCCAAAACAACCCCTATATCTTCTTTGATTTCTTTATCATTTTTTCTGTTATCTAATCCGAAAATTTTGATTTCGCCGCTATAATTTTTTATGATATCTAAAATTGCTTTGATGGTTGTAGTCTTTCCGGCTCCGTTTTCTCCAATGAATCCCATGATCATCCCTTTAGGCAATTCAAAACATACATCCTTTAATTGAAAGTCTCCATACTTTTTTGATAAATTCTTAATTTCTAAAATGTTTTCCATTATTTTTCCTCCTCATATAATATATCCAATACCTCATTGATGGTTTTTTTAGAAATATTATTCATTTTAGCAATATCAACGACTGAGTCTAATAATGCTTCTATCTTATTTAATTGCTCCTCATAAGCCAGTTCTTTATTAACTTCTGCTACATAAAATCCTTTTGACGGAACATTGGTAACATACCCATCATTTACAAGACCTTCATAAGCATTTTTAGTGGTTATTACACTGCACCTTAGATCTTTTGCTAAATTTCTTATAGAAGGTAATAATTCACCTGCTTGTAATTCATTTGATAGTATTTTCCCCTTAATCTGTTCTTTGATCTGTTCATATATAGGAACTCCACTAGAATTACTGATTATAATTTCCATAATTCACCTCGCTTGTACATATACATTATAT
>CANOUM010000150.1 GCA_947570515.1 uncultured Clostridia bacterium | reverse complement strand
TGCAAATCATACAATAAACATAGATAAAATAAGTATTTGTAGTATTCGCGGAGGAAATATCTTCGGGGAGCATGAGGTGATTTTTGCAAATTCTAAAGACGAGGTGGTTACATTTAAACATCAAGCATCGTCAAGAGAACCTTTTGCTGATGGGGCTATTGAAATATCAAAGTGGATGATTAAACAGAGAAATGGTTTATATGATATGGATGATTTTTGTAACGCATATTGATGAAATTCTTTATTGATTTTTTATATACATAAGGCTAATAGCATGTAATTTAAGACAATTAAGGATAAGAAGATGGATCCTTGAACAATTGTGAGAGCATGAGCTTTGAAACAGCAAATAAAAAAGATCAGTGTAAAATTTAAGTACTTGAAAGTATCATGATATTCATTTATAATATACATAAGATTAAAGACATTACATCTGAATGCAATATTCTTGTCGAAGCGAAAATCAATATACATAAAAGGATCTTCGGTTTTGAGTCGAAGATCCTTTTTTATCATATTTGGGGACGTGAAAGGATAAGGAGGATTTGCAAATCATAATTTTATGAGGATGTAAGCTTGTCAATCAAAACAGAAAGGAACGGAATTATCATGGAAAATTTTACACCTGAGGTTCAGCAGCTGCTGGATGCAAACGCCGAAGCATTGTACTGGGAGCCTGATCATGAAATGCACTGGCTTAAGAGAGCGCAGATTTTAGCATCGGCGCAGAGAATTGATCTGGCAGTTGAGGCTTGTTCACAGGGCCTAGCCCGGCAGAATCATTGCGGTCATCTTTTTTTGGCCCGCGGCCATTATTATATCAATTTAGGCCGCCCTCAGGAAGCAGCAGCCGACCTGGCGAGAGCCCGTGTGCTTTTAGGGGAGAACTGGCAGGTGATGTATCATCTGGCACTGGCGCATTATCTGTCAGGGGAATACCAGTATGCAGAGGGATTATACCGGTATATGATCACACTGTTTCCGACAGAGACAGAGCATGTTTCTCTTTATAACTGGCTTTGGGCCTGCTTGGTTCATCAGGGACGTCTTGAAGAAGCTGCTGTGGTGTCTGCCAGCGTAGGGAGCAGCTGGGAGCCGGGTGATGATGTTGCATACCACCGTGTACAGCTTTTTGTAAGCGGCCGTATTTCTCTGGAAGAGGCTCTTGGAGGACCAGGGGTTCAAAAGCAGATTAATTCGATCACGGAATCTATAACTATTATCAATATGTAAAACAAGATAAAGAAACGGCAGAGAAGATTTTGCAATCTATTTTGCAGTATTGTGAAGGCGAGTATCAGTATTGCTTTGCCAATCAGGCTGCTAAATCAGAATTAGCAAACCGCAGCCTGCCATCTGCTGAAGCAGAGACATTGGCAAAACAGCTTAAAGCAGATACCGAAAATGAATTTTTATGGCATGCACTGGCGCAGAGCTATGTGAAGAAGTTTGGCTTCGAAAAAGAGATTGAAGTGTTGTCACTTGGAATTGCTCATTCACCGAGACCTGCCCGTCTTTTGCAGGAGCGCGGACATCGTTATATAAATCTGGGACAGCATGAAATGGCAGCTGCAGATTTGACATGGGCAGCGGAGTTTTGTCCGGATGATCACAGCTTGTTATATCATTATGCATTAGCGTTATATTTAATAAAGGAATATGGAAAGGCAGAAAAAATTTATCGGCGCTGCCGTGATGCTGCAGACCGCTGGGGAGATTTTGTATGCAGTACAAACTGGCTTTGGGCCAGCCTGCAGCATCAAAACAAACCGGAAGAGGCTGCAGAGGCTTTAGAGCCTATCCGTAAAGAACGCATGATTTTGGATCATGAGGGCAATCGCGGATATTTCAATTTGGTGCAGCTCTATAAAGGTCTGATGACGGTAGAAGAAGTGACAGCGCAGATGAATCTGGAGGCGCTCACTGCTGTGGATGCAACGACGGCTTACGGTATATCTAATTACTATCGCTATGTAGAAAAGGATATAGAAAAGGCAGATGCAATGCTGGATCAAATTCTGGCCAGCGGCAGTACAGAATGGCATGCGGCATTTGCTTATCAGGCAGCTGAGGCAGAGAAGAACTGAGAATAATGCAGATGCAAGAACAAAGCATACCGTTACCGGTGCATCACATTGGATATATTACACGTGATTTTGAGCGATCTAGCGAGATTTATAAAATGCTGGGCTTTACTGCACAAAGAGAGCCGGTCGTTGATCCGGTGCAGCATAACCGGATTCAGTTTCTGGAAAAACCGGGAGACGGCTTTAGAATTGAGCTGATTGAGCCATTAACGGATTCTACGATGAAGAACTGGCCGGAGGGAGTTCAGCATATTTGCTTTGATGCCAGCGCGATTGCAGATTTTGCAGGGTGGTTTCGCAAGCAGAAGCTGGGAAAGATTTATACAAAAGAGATACCGGCTGCCGCCTTAGGCGGCAGAAAAGTATGTTTTGCCTGTATGGCTGATAGAGCCTTTGCGGAATTTATTCTGCGTTCTTAGAACTTCTGAAAGAAAACGAAGCGCATAAAACACCTTGTTGGGCTGATGTTAACCCAATAAGGTGTTTTTGTATAGAAAATAGGATGTGAGTCAGGGAAAGATTTGAAAAGAATCATGAGCTGACAGGCTTGACGAATTCGTGTCCTTCGTGTAAACTTTTATCAGATTATGAAGGAATTGGTGAATGGGATGGGACTAATCAGAATTGCCGGCTTGCCGGCCATAGAAGAGCTGGAAAAAGAAGGATGGCGTATAATAGAGCCGGAAGATAAAAGGACGCGACTGCGGATTTTGATTTTGAATCTTATGCCGCTTAAACAGCAAACAGAGCGGCAGCTTTTGAGGCGGCTTGCGGCAGCGGAGCCTGTGACAGAGGCTGTTTTTTTGACAACGGCATCGTATGTTTCTACGCATGTGGATCCGGAGCATTTGAAAACGAATTATAAGACGTTTTCACAAATCAGGAAGGAAGATTGGGACGGACTTATTATTACAGGAGCGCCGGTGGAGCATATGGCTTTTGAAGAGGTGGCATACTGGGAAGAATTGACACAGATTATGGCGTGGAGTGAGGAGCATGTGCACTCGGTGCTGCATATCTGCTGGGGAGCGCAGGCGGGGCTCTATTATCATTATGGGATCCCCAAGCGCTCTTTGGAACAGAAGCAGTTTGGGATCTATCCGCATCATATCGTGACAGCGGGCAGGTTAACAGAGAGGATGGAGGAGCCGTTTCCGGCGCCGCATTCCCGCCATACCTTTACGGCAAAAGAAGATGTAGAAAAGGTGAAGGAGCTGCAGCTGGTTGCAGAATCTCCGCTGGCGGGAGTATATTTGTTGGTGGATGAAAAGCGGCGATCTGTGTTTGTGACGGGACATTCAGAGTATGAAGCTGATACACTGGCACAGGAGTATAGGAGAGATCTCGGCAAGGGATTGCCCATTGAACTTCCGTATCATTATTTTCCAGGAGATGATGCAGAGAAGGAGCCGGTAAGCGTATGGGACAGACATTCAGAGACGCTGTTTGATAATTGGCTTAGGCTTTACGTTTCGTCAGTTTGAGGACCTCATGGAGGTCCTTTTTTGTTAGACTTCCGGAGATGAAGAGGGCGCTGAGATAAATAAAGCAGCCGGCGAGGCAGGCCAGCAGCAGAGCGGGCAGACTGGTTTGGAGAGAAAAGGCAGGAAAAGCGGCCGCCCAGCGCAGCAGGAGAAAGGTAGCCAGACCTGAGAGCAGCGGAAGGCCCAGTCCTTTTAGTAAAGAAAGCTTCATATGATAGGTGGAGAGAATTTTCCAAAGGCTGAGAATGCTGGAAAGAACCAGACTGCTCAGCATACCTAACAAAAAGGCGGAAAAACCATAGCGGGGGCCGAATGTTAATAGGATAAAAATGCGCAGACCGCTTGCCAGCAGCTGATAAAGGAAGACTTGATTTTGAAGACCGGATCCATTGAGCAGACCGCCCAGCGTACTCTGCAGATAGAAAAAGGGACAGAAAAAGGCGAGAAGCTGCAGCAGAGAACCGGCCTGAGTCCCGGGATATAAAAAGTCGCCGATCATCTGTCCTAATGAACCCAGGATTGCGGTGAAAAGAAAGGAAATTAAGAAGGTCAGGCGCAGGGAACGATGGATGGAGGTATGGATGAGCCTATAATTTCCTCCGGCTTTGGCGCCGGCTACAAGCGGCAGTAAATTGGAGGAGAGGGCGCCAGTGATGATAGAAGGAAATGCGATCAGCGGCATGACCATACCGCTAAATTCACCATAGATACTCAGCGCAGCGCTGTTGCTCATACCGGAATGCTGCAATACGGTGGGCAGCATGATGTTTTCAAAGGTAGATAGAAGCTGCGTCAGCAGACGGCTGCCGGTTACAGGGATGACAATAAGCAGAATAGGCCTTAGCAGATGGGGAAAGGGATCGCGGTAGGAGGAGGAAGGAAGTCGCCGGCGGTGGGAGCCATAGACAATGACAGTATACAGACAACTGATCAAATCACCGGCCACCGTGCCATATACGACATAGGAACAGGTCTCAGCTACATTGGAATGGGAGAGAAGCGGGGAAAGGAAATAGATAACGCCCATCCGAAACAGCTGCTCAACAACTTGCTCAATAGCAGGTACATCCATACGCTGAATGCCATGAAAATAGGCTTTGAAGCAGGTACTGGCGATGCAAAAAGGAAGGCCCATGCATAGAATGCGGATGCCCTGAAC
>CANOUM010000149.1 GCA_947570515.1 uncultured Clostridia bacterium | reverse complement strand
ATTAGAATCTTTGGATCGACTCAAAAATGTTTTGGTACCGGCTCGTTTAACGGATTAAAAGGTTTAAGTTAAATGCAGGAAGAAAAAAAGAAAAAGAAAAAAACATTACCTACCAAATGGAAATTGGTGATAGGAGTAAGCATTTGCATCATTTTATTGATCGCAACCTGGCTATTGGGGCAGCGATTTGAATCAGTACGCAGTGCTCTTAATACAGTTTCAGAACCTATTCAAAAAGGATATTTGGCGGCAGAAAATTGGGTTACGAATATCCTTGAAGACATGCAGGCAAAAAAAAATCTGGAAGATGAAAATGTGCGTCTAAAAGAAGAACTGGAACGGGTGCAAAATGAAAATTTACGTCTGCAGAGTGATGCCAGGCGTGTGCAGGAATTAGAAGAGTTATATGCATTAGATACCTATTATAAGGATTATCCTAAAACTGGCGCTCAAATTGTCGGACTTTCTCCAAATAATTGGTATGAATCCTTTATTATCGACAAAGGAAGCGAAGATGGAATAGAAAAATACATGCCCATTTTAGCTGATAATGGGTTAGCCGGACATGTAAGTGAAGTTTATGGACATTATGCAAGAATTGTCTCGGTCGTCAATAAAGACAGCTATATTTACGGACAGATCAACCGTAAGGGCGGCGATCTGGTAGCAGTTCAAGGCGCCAGAGGGTATAGTTCCCCCGATACAGGAGCGATTGATGAAGATTTATGTATGATTCAATTTGTAACTAACGATATTGATATTACAATTGGTGATGAGATTGTAACCTCTTCGTTAGGAGATATATATCCTCCGGGCCTCCGAATCGGCACTGTGATTGAAATTAAGCCTTTAGGGACGGGGTATGAAAGTCTGGCATATGTAAAACCTGTTGTGAATTTAGATCAACTTGATACCGTACTGGTGATTACAGAAATTTGGAAACAGGATATGCATAAGGAGATTACAGGAGACACGAATTCATGAGCATGCTCATTATGGGAATCATCGGCTTTCTTAATCTGTTAGGAGAAGCAACCTGGATCAGGCAGCTGGCTATTGCCCATGTCACGCCGAATTTATCTTTAATACTGATTGTTTTTTGGGGAATTTTACAAGGGAGTCAGCGTGGCAGACGATTAGGAATATGGATTGGACTGCTTCAAGATTTCCTTTTTTGCAAGGTCATTGGTGTATATGGTTTACTTTATTATATGATAGGGCATATAAGTGGATATTTTAATAAGGATTTCCATCAAGGACATTTTATATTGCCCTTAGCGATTCTAGCGGGAGCTGATTTTTTATATGGTATGCTGCAATATTTTATTTATTGTTTTTTTGCCGGCGATTTGCAATTAGGGTTCTATCTGCTACACAAAATTTTACCGGAATTATGCTATACTCTTCTCATCAGTGTCCCCATTTATCCGTTAATACAGCTGTTAAATCGCAGCACTAGGAAAATAGATCATTGGATACAAAACGGAAAGGATAGAAAAGCGTGAAAGCCTTTTGGAAGCGATTACTTGCGGCGATCACTAACCGTACATTTCTAATTACAATCGTTGTTTTAGTTGTTTTTGGTGGAATTTGGACAAGTCTGTATCAAATTCAAATTCTAGATGCCGATCACTATAAAAAAATGGCCGCTGAAAATATTTATGAGGAACAGGAATTAGAGGGAATCAGAGGCTGCATTTATGATCGATATGGTAGACCCTTAGCTCTAAATAACACTAGTCTTTCCTTATATTATACACCCGATGCAGATAATGAGAATTTGAATGCGTCTATTTTATATCTTTTGGAGATTATAAAAGAAAACAAGGATCAAATCTCACTCTCTCAGCCATTTCCCATTGCATATGATCCGGCAGTTGGTTTTTATTATTTGCCTGCTTATTCTTCTGATCAGAACGAAATGGCTTTATATAACTTCTTAGCAGAGATTTTTGGAACAAGTCGTGATGAATTGACTCAAGAACAAAAAGAAACAACCGCTGAAGAAGCATTTCAGCAAATAAAAGAAAATACCTTCCAATTACCAGAGACAGCATCTGTTGAACAACAGTTTACGCTGGCTCAGATTCGGTATGCTATTTTTTGTGGTCGCTGGGAACCAACTACCCCCATTTTATTGATTAGAAATGTTTCAGAAAAAACCCAAGCGGCTATCATGGAACGAAGAAGTGATTTTACCGGGTTTTCTGTAAAAACAGAATATGCAAGAGAATATCCCGAAGGCGAATTATTTGCGCATATTATAGGATATGCCGGACATATCAACGAAGAAGAACTGGAAGAAAAAAAGGAATTAGGATATACTGAAAATGATACAATCGGTAAAACCGGTATTGAATTACAGTATGAAGAGCAGCTTCGCGGTACTAGCGGACGCGTTCGCATTGAACTAGACGGAGAAACCGGTACCCGTGTTAATGAAACAACATTGGTTCCTGCTGTGCAGGGAAATAGTATTTTTTTAACCATTGACAGAGATTTGCAGGAACAGGCTTATCATGCCTTATATCAACAAATCAAATCCTTGTTGATCAGTAAAATTACCGGAGAATCCTCTAAAAAAGGAAAAACTTACAGTCTACAGGATATATATTGTGCGCTTATTGAAAATAATTTTATTTCTATTGCCAAGATCGAAAGCAGCACCGGGGAATATTCTGTTTCTTTAAAAAACTTATATCAGCAGGAATCAGATTGGGAATTAGCTCAATTAAGAGATGGCATATTGAATTCACAGCTTTCCCTTTCTCAATATCCGGAACTATTAAAAGACATTTATAATTTAATGATTGAAGCGATGCGCGATCAGGGCCATTTATCTTATGATTATCAACAAGACAGTGATTTCTATTCCATGTATGCACAGGGGCAGCTTACAATCCGCGAGTTTTTGGAATATTGCCTGCAGCATGAATATTTAGATCGGGCATCCTATTCTGTAGGAGAAGAAACAAATATTGATATCCTGTTAGAAACGATCGTTGAAACAGAAATGGAGCGTTTGCGGCAAAATATAGAGTATAAAAAACGAATTTATCGATATTTAATTGAAAATAATCTATATTCACAGGCTTCCGTTTTATATTTAATGTATGAGGAAGGGTTGATTCATAATCAGGACGGGAGCCGAGAAGCTGTTTTAAGCGGTGAACTTTCGGTTTTAGACTGCATAATAAAAAAAATCCAAGAAGATGAAATTACACCTGCCCATCTGAATCTGGATCCTTGTAGTGGATCTGTTGTTTTAACAGACTGTAATACGGGAGAAGTACTGGCTATGGTGAGTTATCCTTCCTATGATCCGAATCTATTTGTCAATAATTTGAATTATTATAATCAAATCGTACAGGATAATTCAGGTCCTCTGGCATTTCGCGCATTATATGAAATGAGGGCTATTGGTTCTACGTACAAAATGTGTACGGCGATTGCCGGACTGGATTTAGGATATATCGATGCGTATACTACGATTTATGATGCTTATCAATATCCTAATGTCAATAGTGTAGATCAACCGACCTGTTGGAGCACCGTGAGTCACGGCAATCTTAATGTCATAGAGGCACTCAATCATTCTTGCAATTATTTTTTCTATGATGTTGGTTTCAGACTCTCGGATCCCAATAGTGCCTTGGAATTTAATGATACGATTGGCTTGAAAAAGTTAGCCGCCTATGCCGAAAGGCTGGGGTTATCCACACCAACAGGAATTGAAATAGGAGAGGGTACTCCTCAAAGCTCCGATCAAGATGCTGTTCGTTCTGCCATTGGTCAAGGAACAAATGCATTTTCAGCTGCGAATATCAACCGGTATACATGCACCTTGGCTAACGGAGGTTCCGTTTATAATCTATATTTGGTGGATGAGATTCATTCTGCAAAGGGAGAGGTTATAGTAAAGAGTGAACCGCATAAAGCAAGTGATGCTGAAATCAGTTCAGAAATCTTTTCTATTGTGCAGCAGGGGATGCGCCGTGTTGTTGTAGATGAACATGCTCATGAATTATCTGTATTGGATGCAGCAGGGTTACACACCGCAGGAAAAACAGGAACCGCTCAGGAATTAGAAGATCGACCGGATCATTCTTTATTTACCGGATATGCCTCGTATGACCATCCGGAAATTACAGTTACAGTGGTGATACCTTATGGTGGCGGATCTGCCAATGCGATCCCTGTTTTTCGAGATGTAATTGCAAATTATTATGGAATTGCGCTTGACACAAAGCAGTAGATATGATAAATTGAATATACTTGCTATGAAATACCGTATGTATTTGTGTAAAGCGTACAAAAAGCAGAAAGAGGCTTTGTATGTTACGAACAGAAAATTTTAAACATTTTGATGGCCTAGTGTTACTGCTTGTGACTATACTGGTGTTTTTTGGTACGGTTATGATCGGCAGCGCTAATGGATGGGTATATGATAGCGAGCATTTTTCTTTGGATAGTCTGATGATTAAGCAGCTTATTGGCTATGTATTAGGGTTAGTTGCCATTATGTTAATCATGCTGTGCGATTATTCTTTTCTAAAGATGGTTGCCATTCCTGCATACGGGGCAGTTCTGATTTTACTTGTTCTTGTTTTGCAGTTTGGCACAGGCGCTGATGAAAATGATAATGTTAGCCGTTGGCTGCCTCTTTTTGGTGATTTTAATATTCAACCTTCAGAGCTATGTAAAATCTCACTTGCATTGATGTTGGGATGGTTTTTTGACAAGTTTCAGGATCGAATTCAGCGCATTAGTATTTTGCTGATTGCT
>CANOUM010000148.1 GCA_947570515.1 uncultured Clostridia bacterium | reverse complement strand
ATGACAACAAAAATACTATATGTTTTGTATGTTACAAAACATATCGTTCGTTTTCATTATATCTGTATAAAAACAAGAATACAATAAACAGATCTTATCCGCTGTATGTTAGCGAACATTTTTTATCATCTGTACAGGAGGAATCTCACATGGATCGACGTCAGAAAAAGACCCAGGCAGCCATCTTTCAAGCCTTTATAACGCTTTTAAAACACAAAAACTATCATCGCATTACCGTACAGGAAATCATAGATTCTGCCAACATCGGCCGAAGTACCTTTTATGCGCATTATGAAACAAAGGATGCGCTGCTGAAAGAAGTATGCCACGAGCTTTTTGACCATATAACGGACAGCGCTGTGCATCATCTGGCCGATCACACACACACTTCCCATCCAGATCAAAATCCCTCTCATTCTCTATTTCATCATCTTTTGCAGCATCTGGCTGAAAATGATCATGCCATTCTCAGTCTTCTTTCTTGTGAAAGCAATGAAATTTTCCTGCGCTATTTCAAAGATAGCCTGAATCAACTTGTACTTTCACAGTTTAGCTGCCAAAACCTGATCCTCCCCCATGATTTTTTGGTCAATCATATCTCCAGCAGCTTTGTTGAGCTAATTCTCTGGTGGATCAAAGGACAAAGAAAACAAAGTCCCGATGAATTAAACAGCTATTTTCACGCCGTCATCGATCCTATTTTACAATGACGCGCTTTCTCCTTTTTGTTTTCGCTCCAGTCCTTTAAAGAGTTTGGCCAATACAACCACTGCAACCGCAGACAAAATCAGCTCTGCTGCAAACTGCGCGTAGGCAAGGCCATACAGCGGGAATAGATAATTCAAAATACAGATAGCCGGAATTTCGAGCACAATTTTTCTCAGAATCGCAAACACAAACGCCTTTTTCCCCATGCCGCATGCTTGAAACACGCCTACAGCCATAAAGTCCATACAAATAAAAGGCAGTCCCCAGCAAAAACCGCGCAGAAAACGAGACCCGTAACCTACAATGGTTTCATTGTCCATAAATAATCCGATCAACCCATTGGCTCCGATATAATATATTACGGCTACAAGGCACAGAAAGATCAGTGAGATCCTGCCCGCAAAGAAAAAGCTATTTTTCATCCGTTTACTATTGCCGCTTGAAAAATTATAGCTGATAAGCGGCATAATGCCCTGTGAAAGCCCCAGCGCAATTTGAAAGGGCACCGTATTAATCTTCTGCGCAATCCCCATAGCGGCCACCGCATCGGAACCAAAAGAAGACGTAAAATTATTAAGCACCGTCATCCCTGTTACATTAAGCAGGTTTTGAATAGAAGCCGGAACGCCAACGGCGCAAATCCCCGCCACAATTGCCTTTTTAAAAGCCACCATTTTCGGATTGATACACACATAGGTACGTCCGCGTTTGCAGTACAAAAGCACAAAGAAATAGCTGCAGGCAAAACAATTGGCAATAAAGGTCGCCATTCCTGCACCGGCTGCTCCCATGTTCAGCCCCCAGGGCATGATGAAAAACGGATCTAAAATAATATTCAAAATACAGCCGCTCATTGTCCCGATGCTGGCATGCAGCGATGCCCCCTCTGAACGCACCAAATAAGCCATAACAACATTTAAAATAGCTGGCATCGCTCCGAAAGACACAGTCCATTTCAGATAGGCAGCCGTCGCTTCTGTCGTTGTTTCACTCGCTCCTAAAACATGCAGCACGGGCTCATGGAATATCGTATATAGAACAGAAAAAGCCAGACCGCTGATCAGCGCCATATAAAAGCCCAGTGCAGAGCTTCTATATACTGTATCATAATCCCGTCGTCCCAATGCGCGGCTCATCATGCTGGATGTTCCTACCCCAAACAAATTATTAATGGCATTAAAGGCAAGCAGAACCGGCGCTGCCAGTGTGACCGCTGCATTTTGAATCGGATCATTGAGCATTCCTACAAAATATGTATCGGCCAGATTATAAATCACCATCACCAATGAACTGATAATCGTTGGAATAGCCAGCTTAGCCACTGCCTTCGGAATCGGCATCCTTTCAAACAGATCTATTTTAGAATGATCTTCCATCTCATTTTCTCCTTTTCTTTGCATCTTATGTATATATAAGAAATAGAACAACGTACAAGTATTCCATGGTCATATTTCAAGCTCAAATCCTAGAATATTTTCTTTCACTCGATCCTCTGTTTTATTAAAATCCTTACGAACCGTAATCATACTCAGTCTATCATACCCTAATTTATGATACAAACGGAGCGCCGCCTTATTTTTAGGAACAACATCAAAACAAACAGAAGTATATTGGGGCTGTTTTTTTATAATTTTCTCTGCTTCTTCAATCGCTTTCGTTGCGATCCCTCTATTGCGATATTTCTCATCTACAAAAATATCTTCAATCCAGGCTACCGTATCGCCTCTATATCCTATCCTTAAAAATCCTGCTATTTCTTGATCATAAAAAATCAGATAAACCGCACTATCCTTTTTTAGCCAATCATGTAACGTTTCCATGGCCGCATCATAACCTGTTTCCTGAATCAAACAGTTTTGATTGGACAAATTCGCATGAAATCCAAAAAATTTTACTATTCTTTGGACAATTTCTTTTTTATACTGCTCTGAATAAATTTTTAAATATATCGTTTCCATCCATTTCCTGCTTCCCTGCTATTGAAACTAATACAATCAAAAAACAGTAAATCCGAACTCATCTCCAATAAGAAAAAGTTCGGATTTGTACCGTTTATGCAGGTGAAGGGACTCGAACCCCCATGCCTAAGGCGCTAGATCCTAAGTCTAGTGCGTCTGCCAGTTCCGCCACACCTGCAAATATAACGCAGCCTTGATGCAGAAATCCATAACACCTAACCGCATCCGACTGCGTTAAATATTATATCATATCTTTATTTTACCGTCAACTATGATCAGAAAAATCTCAAGCCAGACTCATAGCGTAAGAGGAATGATTTTCTGCTCGACTCCCGTCTGATATGCTTTTTCCACGGCCTCAATATAGCATACCGGCATCATCAGCTCCTCATAGGTTTGATCCATCTTTCCTGTCCGCAGCATATGAGCAAAATTATCACATTCTTTCTCATAGATCCGGCTGATATCCAGCTCCTTAAACAGAGTCTGTTCCTTTTGGTAAATCGTGGCAGAATAATGATAGCAGCCTTCATTAAAATGATTCGTCACATCATACTCATCGTACCGCAGGATCGCCGTGACCGTTTTATCTGTTTGATAAGCCGCTACACTTCGCAGGTCATAGCCAAAAAGAGTCATCGTAACCTCTGCTAAATGCGAGGCATAAAAGAAAAATCCGCCGTATTCATTGGTAAGACTTACGGGCGCTGCCACATCTGCTCCGATTACGCTTCCCTTTTGCACTGCTTCAGACAGATCTGCAATTCCGTCTGCATATTTAACAGAGGATCCTCCTACAAGCGGCACATGATGCTGTTGAGCCAGTCTTGCCAGCTTCTGAGCCTCTTCTCTGCTTCTGGTAAACGGTTTATCGATAAATGCCGGCAGTCCTGCTTCTATAAAAGGACGGGCATACTCCAGATGATATTTTCCATCTCTGGCCGTCACCATAACCGCATCGACCTTTCCAAGCATATCCTCTGCGTTCTCTGCCAGCATGGCTACATGACATTTCTCCTGTACCTTCCGACTGGCTTTCTGATCAAGCCCACCAATGGCAACTACTTCAATATCCGGATATAAATCCTTGCTAAGGTTAAAAATCTCTGCAAAGGCCATCGCGTGAGAATTTTCCGAGCCCATGATACCGATTTTATACATTGCCTCTCTCCTTATAGACGAATCTTTATCTCTGTCCCTTCTTTCTCTTTTATCTCCATGAGCATAAGGCCGTGATAGCGCCGAAGGATCTGTCTCATACGTACAGTATTTTTTTTGGCTAATATTCCCTTTCTACGCAGGATAAGCAGCCCAAGACGAGTGGGAACATGGAGCGGTAGATTCAATCCATTCCTTTCTTTGATGTGTATTTTCATCATTCTATCACAATCTCGATCAAATCGCCATCACTAGATTGGATTTCCAGTAATTTTCCCATCGCTCCTTTTTCAGCCAGCAGCAAAATCTTTTCTAAATCTTTTTTCTCTAAAACCTCTTTATTTTTGACCTTCGGCATCTCCATCCCCATTTCAAGAAACATCTGTACAAGAGGCATTGGCAAATTCAGCTTAATGATATCTTCATCGGCAGAAATGACGGAAAGATGCAGAATCATATCTTCCAGCTTTTTCTTTTTATTCTCTGCAGCCATCCACACCTGCGCTTGCTCCTCTTCGTTTGGATTCAGCAAATAATCTACGCTGATTTCCATCACAGCAGCCAAGGGTCTCAGCAGTGAGATATCCGGACTGGATATGTCTGTTTCCCATTTAGAAACGGCCTGTGAAGATACGCCCAGTCGTTCGGCCAGCTCCTCCTGCGTCCAGTTTTTTTCTTTTCTGAGCTTTTGAATTTTCTTTCCCAGTGTCATAAGAAACACCATCCTTTCTGTTTGATAGCTTCATCTTACTTCGTTTCCTATTCTCATTCCACCGCTTATCTTTCCAATCGAATCAACCATCTAACGAGTTTTCTAACAACCAATAATTGTTTTTAAGACCAAAAACAGAGATGAATTTTTCATAGAACAAAAATCAGTTCTATGCCAAAGCCGCTTTCATAGGGAATATCTGTATCAAGTTTTATTTTGACGCATAGTTTTTCTGCATATTTGCGCACAAGATATAGTCCCATTCCTGTA
>CANOUM010000147.1 GCA_947570515.1 uncultured Clostridia bacterium | reverse complement strand
CCTAGCCTTACCATCGGAAAAATCAATAAATTTGCTCATCTGCTCCTTAAAACAATCGCTGTTGTGCTGAATATCCTCTTCTGTCAGCATTTTACGCATGTCGGTCCGTCCCGACGGATCGCCGATCATGCCGGTGCCGCCGCCGAGCAGCGCAATGGGTTTATTGCCTGCCATCTGCAAACGCTTCATCAGGCACAGCGCCATAAAATGCCCCACATGCAGGCTGTCCGCCGTGGGATCAAAGCCAATATAAAATACGGCTTTCCCTTCATCGATCAGATCGCAGATCTCCTGCTCATCCGTCATCTGTGCAATCAGGCCTCTGGCCTTTAGTTCTTCTGAGATTTTCATTGTTTTCTGCTCCTTTTATTAAATTACTAATTCGTCAGGGCTTACATTCTGAATCCAAGGCTCCCATGCTGCTTTTATATCATAAAAAGCCCGTCCTCATGAAAGGACGAGCTTTGCTCGTGTTACCACCTTACTTCACAGAAAACTCGCGCCTTCTGCCTCATCAGGTACAGCAATCCGGCCTTACGGCCTAAAAATGACGATACCCTGGCATTTTTCTACGGTTTGCCTCTCCGTCGCAGCCTACTGATATGCCATCGTCCAATCGAACGATCAGCCTCTGTTCGGTGCGCAGCTCGAAGATGTATTCACTATGGCTATTCATGCGCCTCTCACCAGCCGGCAGCTCTCTGTTTGCCTTTACCACAGCTACTCTTTCTTGTCATAGCCTTTTTGTTTGCTTGATTCAGTTGCTAGTTAGTATAACGGCTTTAGCGATATTTGTCAAGCGGTTACCCTGGTAAAACAAATCAAAGATGATAAGTTTAAAACATAGCTCCTGTACTGAATTTTTTTAGCTTACGGAATCCGTTATTTCTCTGACCAATCATCGGCAATCGTTGCTTCGGCAACACAGGGAATGCCGCGCAAAATTTGATTTCCTGCCAATTCCATTGTTCTTTGAAGCAGTGATGCCGCAAATTCAGCATCATCGACATTCGCTTCAAGCAAGATCTCATCATGTACTACAGCGATCATTTTGATTTCTGTACCGTCGAGCTCCTTAGCAAGCAGTCCCAGTGCGGCTTTTGTAATGTCAGCCGCTGTCCCTTGTACCGGAGTATTGTATAAGCCGGATACCCCCGCATTTTCTCCAAAAACAAACTTGCGTCCTGAAAGACTTCTTTCTTCCGTTGGCTTCGCTCTTTGTACAGCTCTGTGCCAATTTGCAATACCGGGATATGCCTCGAAAAAGCGATTCCGAAAATTTTCTGCCTGGCTCAAGGACATTTCTACTCCATATGACTGTTGGGCATATTGTGCAAGCCCGGCCGCGCCCATCCCAAAAACCAAACCAAAATTAACTGCCTTGGCGGCCTGTCTCTGCGCTTTTGTAACTTTTTCCAGAGCCGTGTCTGAGATCAGTGCTGCCGTTAGACGATGCAAATCGCTCCCGCTTAGGTAAGCCTCCGTCATACGCTTATCTCCAGATATCTGTGCGGCTACCCGCAGTTCAATCTGTGAATAGTCAGCAATGATAAATTTCTTTCCCGGAGCAGGGACAAAACATCTTCGAAATGCCGTTCCGCGGGGAATTTGCTGTATATTAGGAGCACCGCAGCTCATACGTCCGCTCCATGCGCCGATCTGCCCATATTTAGGGTGCAGCCGTCCTGTTTCCTGATTGATCTGAGACGGCATGGGATATAAAAATGAAGATAGCGCCTTACATGCTTTACGATACTCTGTGAGTGCCTGCACCAACGGATGCTTCGCAAAAGCTGCTAAATGATTTTTATCTGTCGACGGTACATCAATCCCATATTTGTGTAACAGCTTTAAAACAAATGGATTGCTTTGAAAATTATGATCCTGGAGGGGAATCTCATCTCCCCACAAAGTGATTTGATAAGAGGACTTACCACTGTATGAATACAATTTTTCTAATGCCTTCTGCTGCTGCCGCTTTGTTTCCTCTGTTAGCTTATTCCAATGATTCGCATCAAACAAAATCCCATTGTATTCCATTTGAGCAATCGCTTGTACACAGGCAAATTCAATTTTGGCTATGCTATCAAGTCTATTGAGCTGCAGCAGAGGTATCATGACCTTTCGCAGCTGCAAAAGCATTGCGGCATCCTTTGCCGCATAGGCTAACTGTGTTTCATCCAGTTCTTTAGACCAATCGCTTTTCTGCTCGGTTTTATCTAAAACGACGCCCAGATAATGTTCACACACAGCAGCAAGGCTCGCCTTTTGTGAGCCTCCCGAAGAACGAAGAATCTGCGCCGCCAGCATGGTGTCAAATAAATGCAATACTTTGATGCCTGCTGCCATTAAAAATTGCAAATCAAATTTTGCGTTATGAAAAATTTTAATCGAACGCCTTGTAAAAATGTCATTCAGCAACGATATCCCTTCAGGTAAAAAGGTAAAGCAGTCGATAATTAGTACAGGGTGCTCCATAAGAGAAATCTGTATTAGCCGCAGCCTGTCCTTATGTGGGTCAAGCCCTGTTGTTTCGGTGTCTACGCCCATCACTTTTGCCGTCAACAGCTCCGGCATATAAGGCTGCAATGCTTCTACACTACGAATCAGGTGGTATTTTTCTAAAGTGTCCATAGCTAACCGTCTATCCTTAGCTTGGCTGCGCTTGTTTTTCGATTAAGTAAATGTTGTATCATTCTGCTACCTCCATATCGTATCCACAGCCTGCCGACTCTTGCCGCGGGCATATTATATAGTTCTATTCACATGAGATGGACATCCGTATTAGACTGTCTGATGATTTTAAGCCTTTGGCTTCCAATTCTACGAACTATTGAGTAAAATTATACTGTAAAAAACTAAACATTGCAACGATGGCTAAGGATTGCATTTGGAGTTCGATTTTACTATGCGCTTCCTTGCTGTCGGCTGTGCGGTGCTTCCTAAAGCAAGTACATTTTCACCATTATGGTTTCAACTGCGAGTTGAGTTTTCTCCTTCAAAAACAACCTGTCATACATGGATTTTTCAATACATGGCACGTATAATAACACTATAACATATATCTGCTATCACAAACGAAAACAAAGGAGAAACTATGATCATGTTTGATGTGATTAAAATGGGAGAACAAATTGCACGTCTGCGCAAGGGGAACAACTACACTCAGGAACAGCTTGCAGAGAAATTAAACGTTTCGCCTCAAGCGGTCAGCAAATGGGAAAACGGAAATTCAGTGCCGGAAATACCGCTTCTTTGTGAAATATCCCATCTTTTTAATTGTTCTGTAGACAGGATTCTTGACCCTGCGTCATGTGTCATAAGAAATATTGACTTTAATTATGAATTTACTGTCAAGCCAAGGGTTCCGGCAGCTGATTATTCAAGTCCCGAATGGCTAAAAAGCATTTCCTCCGCTTCTGTTTTAACTGCATTAAAACTATTTTTCGGACTGGAGCAGCGCAGGGATAGTCAAAGCCGTCAAATAAATGATGACGAAGAATATATTTTGCAATCAGCAATTATGAACATATGCTTCGGATATTCCTACGGACCAGACGAATGGAGCCATGACAGCTTTTTAATATACGGCTTAGATTATGAGCTTCATTCAAAATCAGATTATTCGGAAAATGAGTTTATTAATCTTGCCTGTAAGCAAATTGAACGTGGTTATCCCGTTATAATTATTCCTAAAGAATACAAAGATACGATCTTTGCCATGGGCTTTTCCGACCATGGACGGACTTTAAAAGGACTGGGTTTTTTAGAAGGAGATGATCAAAAAAATGCAAAAATGAATTTTGATCATCTTAATCAATATACCGCCTGGTACAGAACTGACTGCGATATGATGACGCTCAAGGCTTTAAATGAAAAAATGCCGCTGCCTAAGGCGTGTGCTAATGCGCTTTTTAGGGGAATTGAACTGTTATCCAATAACAACCATTTCGGAGAAAATAAAATGCAGGGCTATGGTATGATTATTTACCGAAACTGGCGTAAGCTTTTAAGAGAAGAAAACTATAGAAATGCAGAGCAGATTGAGTGCGTTTTCCCTCACGCATTTATTCATTATGAAAACAAATTAAGAACCAAACAGTTTTTTGAATTATGCATAAACATAATTCCCGGCATTGATAAGGAACTAATGACTTTAGCAATCAATCAATATAATGATATTATTTCCTCTGCAAAGGAAATAGCAACGATTGCCCACACGCAGGGCTCGCTCCCCAAGGATTCTCTGAATGAAAAAAGGGAGTATATAATTGATTTGCTTCGTAGAAGCAGCGAGCAGGAAGAACTTGCCTTATCTTATATAAAAAAGGCAGCGGCAAATATTCAGCAGTAAGGTTTACAAAACATAACACAAACGGCAGATCCGATTATTAGGGTTCTGCCGTTTCATTATGTTTGGGATACTCTCCCCAAGTGTCTCGATACCGGTAATTTTACCTTTTTTACAACGTATTTATCATAACTCAAACTTCATCTTCCGTAAAAGCATCGTAAATTCAAGGTCAAATTTTGAAAAAGTCCTTGATTTTCAAAGGTTCTTAGCACTATTTAAGAGAAAAATAAAATGCTTCTTTATCCTAATACCTTGATTATAATCTCCTTTGTGGATAATAACAAAGGAGGAATTTATTATGGCGAAATACGCATATATCCGAGTTTCAAGCAAAGACCAGAATATTGCAAGACAGGTCGAAGCCATGCAGAAAATTGGACTGACAAAGAAACAGATGTATATTGATAAACAATCAGGAAAGGATGTTATACGCAAGAATTATCAAAAGTTAATAAGAAAGATGAAAGCTGGAGACGTGC
>CANOUM010000146.1 GCA_947570515.1 uncultured Clostridia bacterium | reverse complement strand
AGAACCTTTGTATTTTCTATTTGAAACTGTACAGCCAAGGAGCTCTGATTCATATCCGTATATTCTTTCTCAGGCGATAATGCTTTCCAGGTCAGTCCCCCGTAAGATATCTGATATCCGGCCGCAATTTTTCTAATTTGTCCGCCTTGTTTCTCAATATTCTGTTCCAATTGTTGTCTATCTTCCGTTTCCTGCACCTGTGCCTGTGCTTCCCACAGGCCTTTAATTTTAAAATCAGAATCCTGTGAAAGTGCAAGCATTCCTTCAAGATGGTCGTGATCCGGATGCGATAAAATAATCCCCTCAATTTCTTTAACGCCTCTTTGCAGCAAATATGGTTTTAGCACTGCATCATACCGAGGCCCTGCATCTACAATCCATGTTCTGCCATTCCATTCTATCACAGCACAGTCTCCTTGTCCAACATCTAACCATATAAATCGATAATAAGAAGCCTGATACCATAAAATAAACGTCAATAAAATCAGACACAGACTATACATAATCTTTTTGCTATCCTGCAGCGGCTTTGAAAAATAATAAATAACACTGCCCAAAAGTAAATAGTACGCCATCATCTTGTACCAAGCGGGCTGTCCGCGCAGCATTCCTCCGGGTATTTTCAGAAGAATCTCACTTCCTTTTTGAAAACTCCATAAAAGAAACCGTACTACTTCTGCTAAACCAGCCCCTAACGCCGGATGCACACCTCCTAAGATAAGAGATATGATCCCCATAGGAATGACCGCGCTCATAGCTGGCAAAACCCAAAAATTTAAAATAAATCCCCAAAGAGAACTTTGATAAAAAAACCAGAGCGAAATCGGTGTCACCATAAGACTTACTGCCAAGGAAGAAGCGATTCTTTTCCTGATTCGATAAGGAAGAAATGGCAGTGACATAATCCATACTTTTCCATATTTAAGCGCCAGCACAGCTGAAAATGACAGCCAAAACCCTGCTTCTAAAAGATATAATGGTTGCATCACTAAAAGAATAGCTGCGGTTATTGCAAGGATCGTAGGGGTATCTTCCTCTCGGCTTAAAAGCTTCGCTAATGTTTGAATCGTAAACATCAAGGTTGCCCGCAGCGTTGCTACCGCGCCGCCTGTAAACATAACATACAGCCACATCAAGACCATAGTTTCTACCTGGGCTGCCTTTATTCTTTGAAATCGTTTTAAAAAATAAAACAAGGCTTGTGATAAAACAGTTAAATGCAGCCCTGAAATGGCCATCACGTGAGCAATACCTGACTGGCTCCATGTATCCTTAATCGACGCTTCTAATCCTCCTTTTTCTCCTAAGAGAACCGACGTTATAATACCGCTCCATGGCATATCCCATTGTTTATCAATACAATTTGACAACCGCTCTTTCCATAGAAAAAACTGCTTTTGCAAAGTCCATTTATTTCGTTTTATAATTTGTATCTCTTCTCCCTGAATATAAAAATAAAACCGGTGAATTCTAGCATAAAGTCTTCCATTCCATTCTCCAGGATTACCAGGCGCACCCGGCCATTGTATCTTTCCCTTTATTTTAATATCATCTCCGGGAAAAACCTGCTCCTTCATCGGTACTATTCCAATGCAAACGGTTCCATCCTCCAGCTTGATTCGGATATGATACGTTTCCTTCTTCTCTTCTACTGATAAAACCTGTCCTTGTATTTCATCTGCATTTACATATCGCTTCCGTATTTCCTTTTCTGTCTCCTGCCACTTAAAAAAAGCCTCTCCCCACTCAGGTTTTACTACCAAAAATACCATTAAAAAGGCAATATATGCCAAGCATATCCAGACAACCGGGCGTTTTTTCATTCTTTTCCTCAAAAAATAAAGGCTTCCAATCCATTTTATCAATGATTGGAAGCCTTCTCTCACGACGGGTTCACTCCACCAATGTCATATCACCTGTTAAGAACGTATCGATCTTCATATATGATTTATAATATTCTAACTTTCTTCCCTCAACTAAAAACTGTACATAATGAATACCGCTGATATCCTGCAGCGAGTTTACAATAGAATAAATGGTCAGAGTCTCCTCCATCTCCCCCCCTAAATGATTTTTCTGAAATTCAGCGCTTAAATCTACATAACATACACTGTCTTTAATAAATACATCTTCTATCATCGTACCTTGCGGAATTACAGAAGTCATTCACTCTTCCACCGGTCCGGCAAGCAGCGCTTTCATGATTGCCGTTGGCAGAGGATCCGTCATTGTTAGCGTAAGCGTCCTTGTTTCTGCCTTAAGTGCGGTTTTATCCGCATTTCCAAAATACAAGGTTACCGTAATCTCATCTGTATAAAAATCCCGGCTGTATTGATTGATAATGACCTTATCATCAGAAGATAAGGTATCCATCAGTCGTTCCCCTCCCCCTTCTTTAGAAATAGGAGCCCAAATTTCAATTTGATCTATGATGCCGGCTGAAAAAATACTTCGGCTTACCCCCGTCCTTAACACAACCATTTCATTTAGACTCATCTCATGATACAGCTTTGTCATATGGAGTTCGACTATATTACATATGCCTCCCTCTTCTTCTCCCTTCTTTGCCCGTTCTTCGGAACGAACAACAATTTGATCCAAAACTCCTGAAGGGAAAATAGATTGCAGACTTGATTCTTTTAAGCTTTTTTCATCCCATTCTTCCAAACTTTCCAAATCATGCAAAATCGTCCAAACAATTTCTTCGCTGCTTTTCTCTGAAAAGTCATATCCCTTTTCCTCTTTATAAAGTGACGTGGCCGTTGGATTTGTATAATAAAGTATAATTTCTTCATTTGCCACTTCTTCTGTATTTTTAGCCGTTTTTTCCAAATAAGCAGACTCAGTCAGTTGCTGCTCACTATCTGCTTCTTTTATAGACGATGTACAGCCTACAAGAAGAAATATCAGAATCAACGGCCCTATTCTCCAACACCTTTTCATTCCTCTTCCTCCTGCTCAATCACTTGAATCAAGGGAAGCTTTACTAAAAAGCTCGTACCCTCTCCTAATTCACTTTCTACTGAAATGGTTCCTTTATGCAGTGTAATAATCTGTTTTACAATAGAAAGCCCCAATCCAGAACCTCCCGCTTCCCGATCCCGGGCTTTATCTACACGATAAAAACGCTGAAACAATTTATTAAAATGCTCTTTTTCAATACCAATTCCTGTATCAGTGACTGTAATCAATGCATTCAAATGATCGCTGTCAATCACCACTTTAACCTGACCGCCTTCTTTATTATACTTGACTCCGTTTTGAATTAAATTAGAAAGCGCCAATGTTAGCTTTGTTTCATCAGCCTCAAGTTCTACTTCTCGTACACTTTCAATCACAAGTTCTACATTTTTTCCTTGTGCAAGCGGTTTTAAGCGTTTTAAAATATCTTCTGTCATATCATTTAAGATAAAGGAACTAATATTGAGTGCATTTTCCCCTTCTTCTAGGCGCACTAAAGTAAGCAGATCATTAACAATTGTTGTCTGCCTGTCTATCTCACTATTGATGTCCTGTAAAAATTCTTTATACATGGGTTCCGGAACACTTTCCTGTAAAAGCAAAGATTCTGTCAGCACCTTAATGGAACTAAGTGGCGTTTTTAACTCATGCGATACGTTGGAAACAAACTCCTTACGGGAACGGTCAATAGCAATCAAATCGTGTGTAACATCCTGTATAGCTTCTACCATCAAGCCATAATCGTCCTGCCTCTGTAAATCGATCGGCGCCTCCGCATTTCCATTAGACACCTGTCTTAACCAATTCAAAATCGATTTAAAGGGTTTAGTAAAAATCGCAATTAAAGCATAAAATAGAGCACAGACTGCAACGCCAACCGCAAACTGAACGAGTGTAAAATTCCCCTGATTAATTGAAAGCGATTCTAAGAGCGTGTCCACTGAGAAAAAAACATATACCACACCATCAACTGTACTGCCTGAATAATCAGTGATCGGAATTGCCAAACGAACAAAAGAATCCTCTTGGACATTCGCAATCTTGCCAGACAGAGCCATCAAAACATCATCGTTTACAATATATCTTCCCATTTTAGTTTGAGAAGAATCCTGAATCACCATCGCCTTTTCATCTAAAATCATCACTCTTGCATAGCTATACAGACGGCTGAAACTTTGAAGTTCATGATTTAAGTTCTGATCCGGATCTTCCTCCGATGTTAGACAGTTGATTGCGATATCACTGGCCAAAAAATTTGCGTAACGGCTAATTTCCGTAATCTTCTGGTTAACCCAATAATTTTCCCACACATGATATAAGAGATTTCCTAAAATAATGGAAGATACAATATATACGACTGTTATACACGCAAACAGCCTAACCTGGACACTTCGATACCATGAAACTTTTTTTGACTGTATCATTCTCGTCAACCCTTAAAATAATATCCCACGCCCCACTTAGTCTGAATATACAAAGGGTCACCAGGATTTGCTTCTATTTTCTCTCTTAATCTCCGAACATGCACATCTACCGTGCGCACTTCTCCCGGATAATCATATCCCCATACCACATCCAGAAGCTTCTCTCGGCTATATACCTTTCCAACATTTTTAGATAAAAGCTCCAGCAAATCAAATTCCTTTGCGGTTAAATCTGCCTCTCCTTTATCCTTAATAAACACTCTCCGGCTATCATAATCGATTTTCAGATCGCGAAATTCTTGCACGCTGCTTTCCTTTTCTTCATGATGGCGGTAGCGCCGCAAGATGGCTTTAATTCTCGCTTTAAGTTCCAGAATATTAAAAGGCTTTGTCATATAATCATCTGCTCCGTACTCAAGCCCCAATATTTTATCATTATCTGCTGTCTTTGCCGATAAAATAATCACG
>CANOUM010000145.1 GCA_947570515.1 uncultured Clostridia bacterium | reverse complement strand
GTAGTTTGGACGATCATGTGTATGCAGTCGTTTAATTGCGTACATATCATGTATTGATTTTAAAGATCATATGTATGCAAATCAGCCTATTGCATACATATCTTTTCAATATATCGTTTGTTATATGTATGCAAAGTGGGAGATTGCGTACATGTAAATTCTTATTTTTTAATTTGATATGTGCGCAAAAAAGAAATGAGTACATGTTCTGTGAACTTATGCTATAATAATCGCGTAAACGCGATTATTAGCGAGTTTGCCCTGCTTCGCAGTTCAAACATCGCGGGTTATTCAGACTTTATGCTATAATAAAAATATAGAACGACCGCAAGAATCCCGCAGGGATTTCTTGCCAAGTTCGCTTTTAGCGAACTTGTGGTATGTTAATGAAGAAGTGAGATGAAAAGCATGAAAG
Source organism: uncultured Clostridia bacterium (assembly GCA_947570515.1). Taxonomy (GTDB): domain Bacteria; phylum Bacillota; class Clostridia; order Lachnospirales; family Bianqueaceae; genus CALWPV01. The sequence continues at coordinate 4,453 of CANOUM010000145.1, read as the reverse complement.
AGACAATGGATCTTTTTGAATATAATGCGCAGGCGCAGTTAAAAAAAGGAAGCCCGCTGGCTTATCGCATGCGTCCGGAGACGCTGGAGGAGTTTGTGGGTCAGCAGCATATCATTGGACCGGGGACACTGCTGCGCAGGGCGATTGAGGCAGATCAGCTGGGATCGGTCATTTTTTACGGACCGCCGGGCACGGGCAAGACCACACTGGCTCGTATTATTGCCGGCACCACGAAAGCGCATTTTAGTCAGCTCAATGCTGTGACAGCAGGCAAAAAGGATATCGAAGCCGTGATTGCACAGGCGCGCAGCAGTATGGGCATGGATGGATCACGTACGATTTTATTTATTGATGAGATTCATCGCTTCAATAAAGCGCAGCAGGATGCATTGCTCCCTGCGGTCGAAGAAGGCGTGATAACGCTGATTGGCGCTACAACAGAAAATCCGTATTTTGAAGTCAATCAGGCGCTGTTATCGAGGTCTCGTATTTTTCAGCTGAATCCGCTTAGCAAGCAGGATATCGAACAGCTGATCTACAGGGCAGTGAAGGATGAAGAAAAGGGAATGGGAGCGATGCAGGCCAGCATCACACCTGAGGCCGTCAGTTTTCTGGCCGAGCTTTCGGGAGGCGATGCCAGAGCGGCGCTGGGCGCTGTAGAACTTGGACTTCTGACTACGCCGCCGGGAGCAGATGGAAAGCTGGTTTTGGATGTAGCAGCGGCTGAGCAGTGTATTCAAAAAAAGGCATTTCGTTATGACAAGGACGGCGATGCACACTATGATGTGCTCAGTGCGTTTCAAAAGTCAATCCGCGGCAGCGATCCGGATGCAGCGATTCATTATCTGGCCCGTCTTTTGGAAGGCGGTGACCTTAAAGCCATCTGCCGTCGTTTGCTGGTTATCGCTTCTGAGGATGTAGGACTTGCTTATCCAAGTGCTATTACCATTGTGAAAAGCTGCACTGATGCGGCTCTGCAGGTGGGGCTGCCGGAAGCGCAGATCAATCTGGCACATGCCGTTTTGGTACTGGCGACGGCGCCGAAGTCCAATTCTGCCGCTACTGCCATCGGAGCAGCCATGCAGGATCTTCATACTAAAGATATCGGAACTGTGCCGCTGCATCTGAGAGATTCTCATTATGCAGGCAGTCAAAAGCTGGGACATGGCGTATCGTATTTATATCCCCATGAGTATCCCTATCACTATGTAAAGCAGCAGTATTTACCGGATGCTCTGCAAGATATGCATTATTATGAGCCGGCTGACAATAAAAACGAGCGGGCTATACGAGATTATTTAGGAAAGCTAAAACATGAAATATAAAACCTTTTGGAAAGATATCAGAAAAAGTATTCGTCATTCTATGGGGCGCTTTTTAGCCATCACAGGGATTGTTGCTTTAGGAGCCGGATTTTTGGCCGGGCTCAGCGCTGCCGAGCCTGTGATGAAACTCACAGCCGATCGCTATTATGAGGAGACTCATTATATGGATATTAAAATTCAGTCCACGCTGGGTCTCACGCAGGAGGATATCGAAGCCATTGACGGCACGCGAGGCGTCTTGCAGGTTATGCCGACGTATGAGATGGATCTGATGACGAGAATCGGTGAAGCGGAAGGCGAGAGTGTAGTCCGTTTTGCCGGCTTGCCGGAAAAAATGAACGAGCTTGTACTGTTAAACGGCCGTATGCCGGAGTCGGCAGGAGAATGTGTTGTAAATGCAGGTAAGGCGGTCGGCGGCGGCGTTTCTCTGGGGGATGAGCTGGTGGTGCTGGAGGACGGCCTGAAAAGAGAGCGTTATACAGTTGTAGGATTGGTAAGAAGTGCGCAGCATCTGAATATGAATCTGGGCTCTACGGCAAAGGGAAGCGGCCGGCTGGGACTGATTGCGTATGTGCAGGAGGGACAGTTTGAGCAGGAGGTTTATACTGCTGCGTATGTACGGGCAGAGGGAGCCGAGGGGCTGAGTGCGTATTCGGATCAGTATGACGCGCTGGCGGATGTGCTGACAGAGCGTCTGGAGAAGACGGGGGAGATGCGTACAGAGCTGCGGTATGAGGAGATGCTGGAGCAGGCGAGAGAAAAGCTTGCAGAGGCGAGAACAGGGTATCAGCAGGAAAAGGATAAGGTCGAGACGGAGCTTGCGGAAGCGGATGATGAGCTGAGCGCTCATGAAAAGGAGCTTCAGGAGGGCAGACAGCAGGTAGAGGCCGGGACACAGCAGTATGAAACGGGAATAGCTGGTCTGGAGGCAGCCTGGGGATCTTATGAGACGGGCAAAGCTGAATTTGAGGAGCATAAAAAGAGTGCAGAGGAAAATTTAGAAAAAAGCCGTGCACAGCTCATGGAAAAGAAAGTGCAACTTGCGGATGCGAAGGAGCAGTGGGAAGCGAAAGAACCGGCGCTTGCGCAGGCAGAGCAGTTGCTGCAGCAAGGAGAGGAGGAATTGCTGCAGGCAAAGCAGGAATTGGATGGACAGGCGGCCATGCTGGATGCACAGAGGCAGCATCTGGATGAGGCTTATGCAGCTCTGCAGGCGCAGAAGGAGGAGCTTTCGGAAGAGGCCTATCAGGAGAAGCTTGCTGAGTGGGAGCTGCAAAGTCAGGAATTTTTTGAAAAGCAGACGGAGCTGGCGGGCGCCATGCTGATCTGGCAGGGCAAACAGCAGACACTAGAGCAGCAAAGGAGCCAGCAGCAGGAGGCAAGGAATGCATATGATACAGCAGGAGCAGAGCTGAAGGAACAGGAAGCGGCGCTTGCAAAAGCAGAGGAAGAGCTTGCAAACACAGAGCAAAAGGTGCGGGGACAGCTTCAGGAGGCGCAGCAGGGGCTGGATGAAATACGGGACCGGTTGCTGGAAAAGGAGGCGGAACTTAAGGCCGCGCAGAAGGAGCTTTCACAAAGTGAAACGGATTTAAAAACCGCGTCTATGCAGCTTGCAGATGGACAAAGGGAGCTTTCGCAGGCAAAGAAAGAAGCAGAGAAGGCTTTTTCAGAGGCCTGGAGGGAAATCGAAGAAGGCAGAGATCAGCTAAGCCAAATTCCAAAGGCAAAATGGTATGTGCTGGATCGGGATATGGATGAAAGCTTTGTCAGTTTTGAAAATGATGCGGAGCGTATGGGGAAAATCGCGCTTGTGTTTCCGTGGATGTTTTTTATTGTAGCAGCATTGGTATCCTTGACTACGATGACGCGTATGGTGGAAGAAGAACGTCTTTTGATCGGGACTTATAAAGCGCTGGGGTTTAGCAGCGCCCGAATTCTGATGAAATATTTGACATATGCAGCGCTGGCAAGCATGTTAGGAGCGGTTTCAGGAATTGTCTTAGGATTTGAAGTGTTGCCAAGAGTAGTTTGCAAGGCGTATGGAAGCATGTATATGCTGCCGGAAACGCAAATTCGATTTTATGGCGGGAAAGCTTTGATTGCAGGAGGTACAGCGTTAGCGTGTACACTGGGAGCAACGGTGATGGCCTGCCTGCGCTGTTTGAGAGAAAAGCCTGCTATGCTGATGCAGCCTTCAGCTCCTAAGGCAGGAAAGCGTATTTTGCTGGAGCGTTTTACATGGCTCTGGCGGCATATGAAATTTACGCAAAAAGTGACAGCACGCAATTTGTTTCGCTATAAAAAACGCCTGTTTATGACGATTATTGGTATTGCAGGCTGCACTGCGCTGCTGCTGACCGGCTTTGGACTCAAAGATTCAGTTATGGATATTGTGGAAAATCAGTATCATAAGATATATGCATACGATGGAATCCTGGGAATTCAGAACGAGGAGGAGAGCCGGCGCTCTGTAGAAGAAAATAAAGCATTGGGCAGCTACTTATATGTGTCGGCTAAGCTTGCGGATGTAAAAACAAGCGAGGCTGTGATGAGCGCCTATGTATATGTACCGGAGGACGAGGAAACGCTTACGGACTTGATTGCTTTTCAGTCGCGTCAGACGGGGCAAGCAGTTGTATTTGATGAAAATCATGTAGTCATCACAGAGAAGCTTGCTGATAATCTGGGCGTGAAAGAAGGAGATACGATTTCGCTGAAGGACCGGGAGGGATTTGATACAGCGCTTACAGTAGGCGGCATTACAGAAAACTATTTGTATCATTATGTTTATTTGCCGCGGCATGTATATGAGGATACACTAGGCTTTGAGCTTACTTTTAATCAAGTTTTATTTAAAAGTGAAACGCCGGAGCTTGTCCGGGAGCAGTTTATGGAGGCCGAGGGAATTTCTACTGTACAGCTGCTGGAGGATATCATCGATCCGGTTAGAAAGATGTTGGCGAGCTTAAATCTGGTTGTGATCGTATTGATCATTTCAGCTGGACTATTGGCGTTTATCGTGCTTTATAACCTGACCAATATCAATATTACAGAGCGGCAGAGAGAACTGGGGAGGATCGACCCGCGGAGGTGAAATACTTATACAAGGCGACCGGCGCAACGAC
>CANOUM010000144.1 GCA_947570515.1 uncultured Clostridia bacterium | reverse complement strand
CTGATGGCAGGTGCTGATCAGACGGATCCCGCTTGCCTGCATTTGCCGCATGGTCTCCAGTGTACTTTCCTCGATCGTTTCACCGGGAACAATATAAGGGATGCCGGGCGGATATGCATAGACAAATTCACGGGCAATATGATAGGCAGCGTCTTTTTGAGAACGCATCAGACTGCCGCGCTCCATAGCTTCAGCCGGTGAGATCGTTGGAACTGAGAATTCACCTTGTTTTAATGTGAAAGCAGCACCTGGCTCGCCAGCCTCGAGGGTAGCATCAATGGCGAGAAGCGCAGAAGCAAGACGATCAAAGCCTTCTTGCGTATCACAGATACTTGTCATCGCCAGTACCATATCGCGCAGTTTCATTTCCATCTGCAGGCGATACTGATTAAGCAGAATATCATAGAGCTTGGCACCGGTCATATTGGTGCCGCGTGTAGAGATCAGAATTTTCCCGGGGTCATAGGCGAAAATATTGGGATGCGTTTTGATATCATCCATCCCCATCCCCAATACGCGCAGATGCTTCAGCGCTTTCATCTGTTCTGAAAATTTCTGCAGGCGGGCATAATAAACGGAAAATAATTCTGTGCCTTGCCGTTCCAGCAGATCCACACATTTATCAGCACTGGCCATGAGCACATAAGAAGGACTGGTTGATTCAATTACGGCCAGCTGACGGACCAGATTTGCCTCTGGCACACGGTCGCTGCAGATATGCAAAATTGAGGTCTGCGTCAGAACAGGCAAGGTTTTATGCAAACTCTGTACTACGATATCGGCACCGCGATGAATGGCACTGTCCGGGAAATCAGCTGAGAAACCGAGATGGGGGCCGTGAGCCTCATCGACAAGGAGCGGAATGCCATAGGCATGGACGATTTCTGCGATAGCAGTAACATCAGATACGATTCCATCAAAGGTAGGAGACACCAATACCGCCAAGCGAATATTAGGATGAGCCTCTAATGCGCTCTTTACATCTTGCGGCTGCAAATTGGCATATACGCCAAAGGAAGCGTCAACCGAAGGGTAAATGTAGACAGGTTTCAGTCCGGCGAGAGCCAGCGCGTTATAGACAGATTTGTGGCAGTTACGCGGAATGAGAATTTCATCACCGCGCCGCGTACAGGCCAGAATAGAGCAGACAAGGCCAGCGGTACTGCCTCCAACCAAATAGATGCTGCGCCGAGCGCCAAATAGCCGAGCGGCTCTGCGCATGGCGTTGGCCAAACTGGAATCACGATCCAGATGCGCACTGGCTTCATGCAGATCATCGAGGCCGTCGATTTCAGTGAAATCGAGGCCATAAGGATTGGCCATCTGCAGCATAGCAGTGTTACGTTTGTGGCCAGGCATATGATAAGGATAAATGTCTTTTTTACAATAGGCCTGATAAATATCTTCGAGATTCATGGATAAGATCCTTTCTTAAAAAATTAGAGAAGAGCAGAGCGTAAGGTATCTCCATCTTTGGCACTTAAGTAAGAAGGCGCAATATCGAGTACGGTTTTGCAACCGGATTGTCCTTCCTGCTGCAGCCGATAAGCAGCCCGGGCATAAGCAACTAATACGGAAGAGGTAAATTCCGGATTAGAATCCAGTTTTAAGCTATATTCAATGACATGATTATTTTCTTGCTGCCAGCCGGTTTTACCGGTATGAATGACGAAGCCGCCGTGAGGAATGCCGGCATGATTTTTTTGTAATTCTTCTTCTGAGATGAAATGCACGGTTGTGTCATAGTCAGCAAAATAGTTTGGCATGGTGACAATGGCTTTTTCAATCGCCTTTAAATCAGCGCCGTCTTCTGCAACTACAAAACATTCGCGCGTATGCTTTTCACGAGTTGAAAGCTCTGGCTGAGAGCCGCTGCGAACAGCATCTAAAGCAGCGGGGACAGGGATCGTATATTGGCGTGCATCTTTTACGCCGGGGATACGGCGGATGGCGTCAGAATGTCCTTGGCTTACGCCCTTGCCCCAGAAGGTATAAAACTGTCCCTGAGGGAGAATGGATTCTGCATACAAACGATTAACGGAGAACATGCCGGGATCCCAGCCTACCGAAATGATGGCCACTTTACCACTTGTTTGAGCAGCTGCATGAACGGCTGCAAAGTGCTGGGGGATATTGGCATGTGTATCGAAGCTATCGATGACATTAAAAAGGGCAGCCATCGCCGGCGTTTGGTGAGGCAGATCAGTAGCACTTCCTCCGCAAAGAATCATAACATCAATCTGATCCTTCATGTTCAAAGCTTCATCCACATGATAGGCAGGAACGCCGGATAGAGTTGTAAGCGTAGCCGGATCACGGCGGGTAAATACGCCGATGAGCTGCATGTCTGGATTTTGGGCGATTGCGCATTCAACGCCGCGTCCAAGGTTTCCGTACCCATAGATACCAATACGAATCATAATAGTTATCCTCCTTTTAAATGATAGAGTTAAAATCACAGGCGGCTTCTAAGAGTTGGATGAGCCGCACGAGGCCGTCTTCATCTTCTTTAGTGAAGCGGGAGAAGAGAGGACTGTCAATATCCAAAACACCCACGACCCGATTTTGAGCGTGAATGGGGATTACAATTTCGGAGTTGGAGGCGCTGTCGCAGGCAATATGACCGGGAAACTGATGCACATCATCGATGCGCTGCACCTGGTCAAGCTTAGCGGCTGTGCCGCAAACACCCTTGCCCCAGGGAATGCGAATACAGGCGGGGAGGCCTTGAAAGGGGCCTAACAATAAGCAGAGCTCCGGCTGTTTAGTTGTTAGATAAAAACCGGTCCAATTGAGATCGGGCAGTTGATGAAAGAGAAGCGCACTGGTATTGGACAGAGCAGGTAAAAGGCGGCGCTCATCTTCTAACAGGGCTTGGAGCTGCTGTGATAAAAGAGTATAGTCCATATCGATTGGCTCCTTTAGATCATTTTGAAATATTTGTAATTGAGACTTGCAGAATTACCCTTGAGTTATTATAATGGGTTTAATCTATTTTTGCAAGATAGGAGAGGATGCAAATGAAGAAAAAATCTTATGAGATCAATATGTGCGAGGGGCCGCTTTTGGGGAAAATGCTGCTTTTTGCATTCCCGCTTATGTTATCGAGCATCCTGCAGCTTTTATTTAATGCGGCAGACGTGATTGTGGTAGGCCGTTTTGCCGGCAGTGAAGCTTTGGCAGCTGTTGGATCCACTTCTGCGTTGATTAATTTGCTGATCAATTTGTTTACGGGGCTTTCGATTGGTGCGAACGTGCTGGTGGCGCGGTATCTGGGTGCGCGTGATTGGGAAAATACAACAGAGACAGTGCATACTGCAGTGACGGTGAGTCTGGTGAGTGGTGTGCTTTTGATTTTTATTGGGTTGTTTTTGTCAGAGCCTCTGCTTCGGATGATGGGAACGCCGGAGGATGTGCTGGATAAGGCGAGTTTATATATGAAGATCTATTTTGCAGGGATGCCGGCTTTTATGCTATATAATTTTGGGGCGGCTATCTTGCGTTCGATCGGCGATACGCAGCGTCCCTTATATTTTTTGGTGATTGCCGGTATTATCAATGTACTTTTGAATTTGTTTTTTGTGATTGTATGTGAAATGGGTGTTGCCGGTGTGGCGATTGCAACCGTGGCTTCTCAGGTTGTTTCAGCGGTTATGGTGCTTCTTTGCTTGCTCAAGCTGGATGGCATGTGCCGGGTAGAGCTGAAAAAACTACATATTAATAAAGATAAGCTTTTAGGAATGCTGCGCGTCGGATTGCCAGCAGGGCTGCAAGGCTGTATTTTTTCAATTTCAAACGTACTGATTCAATCTTCGATCAATTCATTTGGTTCAGTGGCGATGGCCGGCAACACGGCGGCGGCCAATTTGGAAGGCTTTAGCTATGCGGCGATGAATGCGATCTATCAGACAGCGTTAAGCTTTACGAGTCAGAATATGGGTGCCAAACAATATAAACGCATTAATCAGATTACGGTGAGGAGTATGGCGCTGGTCCTGGTGATCGGCATGACGATCGGTTGGTCGATATTCTTATTGGGAGAGCCGCTTTTAGGGATTTATTCTTCTTCATCAGAGGTCATTGAATATGGGATGATCCGTATGAAATTCATTTTTACTGTGCATTTTCTCTGCGGCATGATGGACGTGATGGTGGGCTGCCTGCGAGGAATGGGCTATTCGATTATGCCGATGATTGTCTCGCTCACGGGGGCTTGTGCATTTCGTGTGATCTGGATTCTCACGGTATTTGCCGCTAGACCTACCTTGGGGACGCTGTATATTTCTTATCCGATCTCGTGGCTTTTAACGATGAGCGTACATTTGATCTGTTATATTGTGGTCAAAAGGCGGCTGGAGCAGACATGATCTTCGTCCGTCAAAAAATAAAAAAGCCTTTTCCGATGGAATCAGTCCATCAGAAAAGGCTTTTCTTTATGATCAGGCGTTAAAAACGTATTGGTCCAAACGGTTAAAGGCCTCTTGTACACGGCTTAGCGGCAGAGCCAGATTCATACGGATCGAACAGGGACCGTGGAACGGACGGCCATCCTGCCAAATGACGCCGACTTCCTGACCCGCTTTGAGGAGCTCTTCGACCGTCTTGCCATGAGCTTCGCACCATTTTGTACAGTCAAGGAAGAGCATGTAGGTGCCCTGCGGTTTGCTCAATGATACGCCTTCAAAATGCTGCTGAATATAATCGAAGGCAAAATCAACATTACCGGTGATGACTTCACAAAGCTCATCGACCCATTCATGACCTTCTTGTTTATAGGCGCCGATCAGCGCATGCATGGAAAGAACATTCATAGAGTTGCAATGTGACTTGCCGATCTGAGAAGATACCCTGTCACGCAGATAAGAGTTATAAATGATGGAGTAGCTGCCTACGAGACCGGCTAAATTAAAGGTCTTGCTGGGCGCATACATGGCCACAGTGCGATTACGTGCATCTTCGCTGACCAACTGAGTCGGAATAT
>CANOUM010000143.1 GCA_947570515.1 uncultured Clostridia bacterium | reverse complement strand
ACAAGAACAATAGCATCTGGCTTTAAGCCTCCCATACGGCATTTAATATCCAAAAATTTTTCTGCTCCTAAATCTGCACCGAAGCCTGCTTCCGTAATGACCAGATCAGCCAGCTTTAAAGCATATTTGGTCGCCCGCAGGCTATTGCATCCATGGGCAATATTAGCAAATGGACCGCCGTGAATAATGCAAGGTGTATTTTCGAGTGTTTGTACCAGATTAGGATTGATGGCATCTTTAAGCAATGCAGCCATGGCTCCCTGTGCTTTCAAATCACGTGCATATACGGGTTTCCCTTCATAAGTATATCCAATTAAAATATTGGCAATGCGTTCTTTTAAATCCATCAAATCCTTTGCAAGACATAAAATTGCCATAATTTCAGAAGCAACCGTAATCATATAGCCGCTTTCTCTCGGAACTCCCTGACTTTTTCCTCCTAAGCCTACGATGACCTGTCGCAGTGCTCTGTCATTCAAATCGACTACCCGTTTCCAGGTGATAGTGCGCGGATCAATGCCCAATGTATGTCCCTGCTGCAAATGATTATCAATCATAGCAGATAAGAGATTATGCGCCGTGGTAATGGCATGCAAATCTCCTGTAAAATGAAGATTAATATCTTCCATAGGAACCACCTGCGCATATCCTCCGCCTGCAGCTCCGCCTTTTACTCCCATACAAGGACCCAAAGAAGGCTCCCGCAGTGCAATAATGGCTTTTTTGCCCATCTGTCCCAAAGCCTGTCCCAGTCCTACCGTAGTCGTCGTCTTTCCTTCTCCCGCCGGTGTCGGGTTGATCGCCGTAACTAAAACAAGCTTGCCATCCGGATGATTTTCAATTTTTTTCCATAATCCATTTGTGAGCTTTGCCTTATAGCGCCCATAGCACTCCAGATCCTCCTCGTCAATTCCCAATTGACTCGCAATCTCCGTAATTGGCTTCATCTTTGCCTCTCTTGCAATCTCGATATCCGACTTAAATGCCATTTTAGCTTCCTCCTTAATATTGATCATTTTCCCATTCTTCTTTGGTCATTAATACTTTACGTGGTTTACTGCCCTCATCCGGTCCAACAACTCCTCTGGCATATAAAGCATCCATCAGGCGTGCCGCCCGGTTAAACCCAATTCGAAATGCTCTTTGCAGCATACTGATACTGGCTCTTTGCTTATCTACGACAAACTTGACGGCATCTTCCAGATATTCATCAATCTCATCTTCGATTCCATTTGTCCCCGTCCCTTCTTCTCGTTGCAGGGTATCCATCAGATCCGTATCATACTGCAGGCTCTGCAAGCGTACCGCCTGCACCACTTCCTCCACTTCCTTATCCGAGACAAAGGTGCCCTGAATACGCACCGGTTTAGAAGCGCCAATCGGTGAAAACAGCATATCTCCTTTTCCAAGCAGCCGTTCCGCACCTACATTATCTAAAATAGTCCGTGAATCTACACCTGAAGATACAGCAAATGCTAATCGCGAAGGAATATTCGCTTTAATTAGGCCGGTAATAACGTCAACAGAGGGTCTCTGCGTAGCAATCACCAAATGCATTCCAGCCGCGCGTGCCATTTGGGCAATCCGGCAAATAGATGCCTCCACTTCTTTCGAAGCCACCATCATCAAATCAGCCAATTCATCAATTACAATGACAATCTGCGGCAATTTATTCTCTTCTTCTCCCAGTTCTATAACCGCTTCATTATACCCTCTGATATCGCGAACATTCATATCGGCAAATTTTTTATAGCGTTTTGTCATTTCCTGTACGGCCCAGTTTAAAGTAGCAGAAGCTTTTTTCGGATCATTCACGACCGGAAGCAGCAAATGCGGAATTCCATTATATACTGAAAGCTCAACTACCTTAGGATCAATTAAAATCAACTTTACCTCATTGGGATCTGCTTTATAAATCAAGCTAACAATCAAAGAGTTGATGCAAACGCTTTTTCCGGATCCTGTTGCTCCTGCAATTAAAAGATGAGGCATTTTAGCAATATCTGCAACTCTTACCTCGCCATCAATATCCTTTCCTAAAGAAAATGTGAGCTTAGAAGGCGCTTTACGGAACGTATCACTGTCAATGATCTCCCGCAGAGTAACCATGCTAATTTCTTTATTAGGTACTTCAATACCCACTGCGCTTTTTCCTGGAATCGGCGCCTCAATTCGGATCGAAGAAGCCGCCAGATTCATAGCAATATCATCGGTCAAATTTACGATGCGGCTTACCTTGACTCCCTGTTTAGGCTGAAGCTCAAATCTGGTGACCGCAGGCCCTTTATTAACCTGAATCACTTTAGCTTCTACACCAAAACTCAGCAGGGCATTCTCCAGCAATTTGGCACTTTTTAAAAGCTCTTCTTTTGATGAACCGGCAGCATTGTCTGTACTTCCCTCTTTTAAGAGTTCAATCGATGGAAATTCGTAATGTCCGCTTGGGCCTGGTTCTTTCGGAGGATTTTCAAAATCAGAGCCTCGTGCTGCATGCTGAGTATTTCCCATCCCCATCTTCTGCATTGTTTCACTCTGATCCTGATACCCTGTGGGAAATTCCTCCTTAGAGAAGGCCTTTTCCATGGAAATATTCTCTGCAAATGCTTCCATTTCCTCTTCTTGATACTCCGGCTTTTCAGACTGTACGGGCAGCGACTCCGACTCTATGATTTCGTCCTCCGGAAATCCTTCTTCCACAGCCGTCTCCTCCTCGAAGGGAGAATTTTCTACAAGCGGCGTTTCTTCTATAGAAACGATTTCTTCTTGGCTCTGATTTTCTTCTGCTGAAATTTCAGGCTCTAAAAACTCTTGCTCTTCTCCTAACTCGGCGGTCTCCTCCTGTTTTCTGCGGCTAATTCTCTGTTTACGCTCCAAATAGCTATCATGACTGATCAGAGGAATATCGACAGTTCCATCCTCAATCGGTCTCTTTCTGCCTACAGGACTTGTTTTACGAACACGTCCCTCTTCTTTCTTCTGTGAACGTTCCTCCTGAAGTCCGCGAATCACAATTTGCCTATCTCCGCCCAGGTACGTCCGTTCTTCCATGCCAAGCTGCGGACCATCTTCATCATATTTCGGCCAGGCCTTTCTTGATTCCTGCTGCAGCTGTTCCTGTAATTTTCTTTCTTCCCTTCTATATTCTCGTTTCTGCGCCTGCTCTCTGGTGTATGTTTTAACCCTGCGTCCTTTTTCTTTTGTTTTATCTGCTGCCTGTTGCATTCCTTTGACAATGGAGCGTTCTGTAATAATAATGCCGCCAATAATAAATAGAAAAAGAATCACCACAATAGAACCTGTTTTCCCCAAGACACTGGTAAAAAGAGCTCCGATGCCACCGCCAACCACTCCTCCTGTCAGCCATGTAGCACCCCGATACATATCTCCTACCGCCTTCAACTCCTGTCCATTTATGATATGGAGCAGCGTAGCTGCCAACAAAATCGCGCCATAGCCAGCTCCTAACTTGAGCCATAATTTAGAAGTTAATTTCCCAAACAGATTCATTCCCGCGATGATCAGAGAATAAACCGTAATCAGATAGGCCGAAAATCCAAAAAGGCCTACAAAAAATGTATTGAGTGCCCCTCCTAAAATCCCCATGCTGCTTTTTAAATACACTCCTAAAGTGAGCAACAGCAAGATCAGGAAAACAACCCAATTCTGTATTTCCATACGCAGTGGACTCGTCACAGCTTTCTTTCGATGATTTCGTTTTTGTCCATTCGCTGTTTTTCGTTTTTTAGCCTGCGCCACACCTATTCTCCCCTCTGTTTATCTTCTGTATTCTTTTCTCCCTTAGTCAAATCCTATGATTACTGAAATATACCCCAAATGACGGAAAGCATTCCAACTACCAAGCAATAATATCCAAAATAGTGAAACTGATTCTTTTGAATCAAGTTCCGCAGCCATTTCACACATAAATAGCCTGTTAATGCCGCTACGATCATTCCGATCAGATACGGTCCTGCATTCGTGGCTAAATCTGCCCCCGATACATCGGTAAGTTTTAAAACAGCAGCTCCCAAAATCGCAGGAATCGACATCAGAAAAGAGAATCGAAAGGCAAACTCTTTATCCAAGCCGCAAAAGAGCCCTGCGGCTACGGTAGAACCGGAACGGGAAATTCCCGGAATCGTAGCGATTCCCTGTATGATCCCAATGGTAAATGCATCTCGCCCTTTCATCTGCGGCAGCTTTTTGTGCCCCTGCGGCAGCTTGCGGATTAAAAGCAGGAAGGTACCGGTAACGAGCAAAGCAAATCCAACGGCAATCAATGAACTTAAAAACAGATCCTCCAGAAACTTTTCCATTAAAAGCCCCAAGATAGCTGTAGGTATGGAAGCAAGGATAATAAACAGCAGCATCTTTCTCTCCGGGTAAAGCATCAGCTTTTTCTTTCTCAGCAGGCATACTATCAAATCCCGAATGAGAAAAATCCCTTCCCGAATTAAACTCCAGACATCTTTCCAAAAAACAATAAATACAGCGACCAGTGTCCCTACATGCAGCAAGATTTCAAACAAAGCAGATGTATCCAGCTGTGCACCAAGAATAAATTTAGATAACACTAAATGGCCTGAACTGCTTACCGGCAAAAACTCCGTTAAGCCCTGTACCAGGCCCATAATCAGTGCTTGCAAATATCCGATTGTTTCCATAATTCCCCCCTATCTCCGGCTCTTTTTCTTTTATTTATCTCAAAGCCCGAATGGATAAATTTTACCATATATTAGAGGGTTTGTAAACCAAAAACCACTTTCTTCTATCAGCTTTCCTTCCTTCTCTCTGCAATCAATTCATATAGCTTTTCTATTGCGTGATCCAATCCTCCCACCTCATTGATCAGACCTTCTTGAACAGCTTCTTCTCCCATCAAAATACTTCCTACATCCTTAGCCAGTTCTTCTGTATTTAACATGAGCTGTCTAAACCGTTCTTCTTTCATATTAGAATTGCGAGTGACAAAGCCAATAATGCGATCTT
>CANOUM010000142.1 GCA_947570515.1 uncultured Clostridia bacterium | reverse complement strand
CGTCCTTCAAATTGATAAAATCATAATAATTGGTAAAGCGTACTCTTCCCTTGGCGCCGTCAATGAGCTCAGCGCGCACGGGGCGTATTACGTTTTTAAACTCCAGCAGACTTTCACTGGGCGTACGATCAGGATAGACCAAGCCATCCATGCAGAAATTGCCGTCATGCGGAAATTCTCCGAAATCACCACCATAGAGGAACTTCGGCTTTCCGGTCTCCGTCGTGCCTGCATATACGGCATGATCACACCACTCCCATACAAAGCCTCCGACAAAACCATCGTATTTTTGAATGATCTGCCAATAATCCTCGGCATCTCCAGGGCCGTTTCCCATGGCATGAATATATTCACACAGTACATATGGCTTCGGCGTGCCGCCCGGATTGCAGCCCGCTCCCTGATCTTCTCCGGCAAAATACCGCTCAATCTGCTCAGTAGGCGCATACATACGGCTGAAAAGATCCAGCATGCTTACATCATTAGTATGGCCGGTGGGCTGCTCGACAGATCGCTCATAATGAAGCAGCCTGGAGGGATCATACTCCTTAATCCAGCGGCCTGATTTTTCAAAGTTTTCACCATACCCGGCCTCGTTGCCCATCGACCAGATCACAACAGAGGCGCAGTTCTTATCACGAATCACATTGCGCTTCTGACGATCCAGATTGGCCTCTTCGAACATCGGGTCCTGCGCCAGCATACAGTAATTATCCACCCAATTGCCGCCAATCAGCGGCACGGTGCCATGTGATTCCAGATCGGATTCCGAGATCACATAGAATCCGTATTCACTGCACAGCTGCACAAACCACGGTGCATTCGGATAATGACTGGTACGGATCGCATTGATATTATGCTCTTTCATAAGCTGCAGATCAACCATAGCCTGTTCTTCGCTGATTGTATAACCGGTAAACGGATCGCTGTCATGCCGGTTTACGCCGCGCAGTTTAATTTTGCGGCCATTAAGCAGGACAACTCCCTCCTGAACCTCTATCTTGCGAAATCCGATCTTTTGCGCGATTACCTCTTCCTCACACTCCAGCAAAAGCGTGTACTGCCGCGGCTGCTCGGCATTCCAGGTAAGGACATTCTCTACCGTAAACTCGATGCTGGTGCCCGGCTGTCTCTCTGCCAGCGCTTTGCCGTCCGGATCCAGCAGGGTCGCTTTTACCGGCACGCTGCCTCCGACATAATCCACATCCACACTGAGCTTTCCATCTTGGTATCCATTTGTTAAATCAACATGTGCAAAAAAGTCCCGAATATGATGCTGCGGCCGGATCATCATATATACATCACGAAATATACCGCTCATCCTCAGCTTATCCTGATCTTCCAAATAGCTGCCGTCGCACCATTTCAAAACGGCCACTGTCAGATCATTGTCTCCCTCGGCCAAAAACTCTGTAACATCAAACTCACTGGTAGAATGACTTACCTGGCTATAGCCTGCAAACTGACCGTTGACCCATACATAAAAACAAGAATCCACGCCCTCAAATCCCAGATAATAGCGATCGGTTCCTTTTTCACCGATTTCCAGGCTGCGCTGGTACACGCCGCATGGATTCTGCGCCGGTACATAAGGCGGATCATAAGGAAACGGATATTTAATATTCGTATACTGATGACGATCATACCCATGATTTTGCCACACGGAAGGAACCAGAATCTGATCATTCGAGATATCCTCATTCCAAAAATTATCCGGCAAATCGTATACGCTGTCATAATAATGAAAGCCCCAAAGACCATTCAGCGATAAAAAGCGGTCGGACATTTCGCGGTCTCCGATCAGCGCCTCTTCCACAGTGGAAAATGGTACATAATACGAGCGGTTCTCCTCTGTTCCCACATGCAGTGTATGGGGATCTTCATAATACTTAGGAATATTCATAATGACCTCTTTCCTGCCGCTTAGCCTTTGGCAAGCGCCTGCAGACGCGGCATTGCATATTTAAAAAACATTTGAAAGGACTCACAATAATAATTTCGTGATAAATGTCCATCGACGATTGGTTCACGATTGCGCCGGCATCCTCCCCTGCAGATGAACGCATAGGGACAGGACTGGCATGCAGGGTCTATTTGCCGCGATAGCGGAATAAAGCCTAAGCGTTCGCGGTTTTCACTGATTTGATCAAAGCTATCTGTCTTGAGATTGCCAATGCAATATTCGTCCAGCATATAAAAGTCGCACGGATATACGCGGCCATCGGCCTCGATGACATGCTGGTGACTGCAGCTTCCGCTCATACCGCAGGTTTGAGGACGCCCTCCGCGCAGCATGTTGATGAGATTGATGAAATAACCGATATATACCCAGTTTCCTTTGCTGAGATCCTGATACCACAGATCGAAAAGATCGCAAAGAAATTGTCCGTACAGCTGAGGGGTGAGTGAATAGTTCTGCTGTCCCTCCTGCTCATAAAGAGGGTCAAGGCAGGCGATATATTGCTGATACGTAAATCCATGCTTCGAGAAAAATCCGTAGGCCTTGCCGATGCTTTTGGCCAGCTCTCTGGTAACAACAATCAAAATATTGAATTCTGCCTTATGCCGTTTTAAAATCTGTGCGGCATGCAGCACGCGGCTATGCGTCCCCTTACCGGCCGCATCGAGCCGGTATAGATCATGCAGATCCTTGTGCCCATCCATGGAGAGCCCTACCAAAAACTCATTTTGAGCAAAGAATTCGGCCCACTCGTCATCGATGAGATAGCCGTTGGTCTGAATGGCATGGTGAATGGATACCCCCCGATGATTGTGTTTTTTTTCAAGCTCCAGTAGCTTTCTGTAAAAGTCCAGCCCCGCGAGAGTCGGCTCGCCGCCTTGAAAGCCAAGATCCAGCGTGTGCTCTGTTTCAGCAAGCGCCTTTTGCACAATGATTTCGAGCGTTTCCTCACTCATCATGCCATAATTTTCTTCTTCACGCTTACTGGTCTCATCCATATAAAAACAGTAACGGCAGCGCATGTTGCAGCTTCCGGACGCGGGCTTAATCAGTAAATTGATCGGTGGCATAAGGCCTCCTGTTCATTTCGTTCTTTGTTTTGCCTATTATAGCACCTGCCGGCCCAGACTGACAAGAGATTTTTATCTTTCATCATCTAAAAAGAAGCGTGTCTTAACGACCGCTTCTTCTCTGGCTGCATGTAAAATAAATGACCTGATATTTTTTCGCTATTTCCTTTACAAATTCACCGGCTGCAGCATTTTTAACGTCATCAAGGTTGACAAACGGATCATCCATGATCAAAACGGGTGTTTCCTCCTGATACATAGCGTCAACCAGCGCAATCCGCAGGCAAATCCCTACCAAATCGCGATAGCCCGTGCTGAGTGCAGCGGCTTCCCTCTGTTTGCCAAACTCCTGCACCGTTACGGCCGTATTGGCATCCACATAAAAGGACTCCGCCGATTCTCCTGAAATTTTCTCATAATACCGGCTGAAACTTCGGCGGATCGGGTCAGCATAGCGCGCTGTCATCGCTTCTTTCGCCATGGTCAGTTTTTCTTTCGCCATACTAACCGCCCTATACTTCTTTTGCTCTGCAAGCTGAAGACTCTTTAATTCCTGCAGATATACCCCTTTTTCTTCCCAATCTTCCTGCTTCTCTCTCAGATCCTCCAGCGCTTTGCGGTATCCGGCTATCGTCTTGTGAACCTCCTGCATCTGATCTGTCAAGTGCAGCACCTGCTCGCTCGCTTTCTCCAAAGACGGAAGCGCTTCCTTTTCCGGCGCTTTCAAAAGCAGTGCCAGATCCTGCGCCTCCTCAAACTGACCAAGAGCCGCCTCTGCCTCGCCCTGTAGTTTAACCGCCATTCCATACCGGCTTGTAAGCTCCTGCAGCATGTTCAGCTGCTGCAAAAGATTCGCCTGCGGCTGATATCCATTCTCTTTAAGAAACCCTGTCAGTGCTTCATGATAGGTCCCATATGCCTTCTCCGCCTTCCTAAAACGATCTTGTTGATCCTGCAGCAGCTGATACCGCGACGCCTCCTCTTTTAATGTATACAGGACGTCTACCATGCTTCCTTCCGGCACGGCCGCCCCATAGCTCCTCAAAAAGCTCGTCAGCCCGCAGCGCATCTCCTCGATTTCCGTCCCCTTTGCCGCATCAGCCGCCTTTTCTTTCTTCTGGCTCAGTGATGCATACTCAAGAGAAACCATCGTCAGCTCCTGCAGCATAGCCTCCACCGAAGTCTCCTCAAACGCCATGCCATGCCTGTTAAGATATGCCGCCACCCTCCTGTCAATCCGGAGAATGAAAGCCTGATCCTCTTCCATCTGCTGCCGCAGCTGTTCAAGCTCCGCCGATCCTGACGCTTTCCTTTGATTACTCAGCAGTCCCATAAGCAGCAGCACACCGCCCACGGCGGCAAGAATGACGCCAATACTGATCTTAATGGCAAATGCTGCCGCTGCGCCAATCAAAACCATGCCGATCCCGACTCCTGCAAGCGGAGATATCCTCTTTGTCCGCTGCTTTTGTGCCGCCTGCAGCGCCGCCAGCACAGCTTGATTAGAAGAGAGGGCTTCCTTTTTACTGCTTCGCTGGCTCCACGCTTTTACGAGCTCCGGCAATGCTTCCTGCTCGTGTGCAAACTGAATCTTTAATTTATTAAGCCGTTCTTGCTCCGCTTCCGTCAGCTGTACTGCCTTCAGCTCCTGCTCCATCTCTTGGAGTCTGGAAGCTTCTTTTATTTTGCTATCTACATCTTTCGGGATCGCATCAGAAAAAACCTCTGACAGACAGCGTAGCTCCGCCGCCGCCTCAGGCGTCAGCCTACAGGAAGAGATTCTCTCCTGTGCCCTCTCCATCTCGCCGCATATACTGATCTGATTTCTAAGCTCTTGTGCCGTAAGAAGCCTCCCTGACAGATTTTGACGAACCTGCGCCGTTTCTTCCTTTCTGACCAGCACTGCTTTTTTCAGGCGATTCCATTCTGCCTTTTTGGCCGCCGCTGCGTGCTGCTCTAAA
>CANOUM010000141.1 GCA_947570515.1 uncultured Clostridia bacterium | reverse complement strand
CCGCTGCGCTTAATCCTAATGCTCCCGCTAATTTGTCTACAAACTTGCTCATCTGTACTTCTCCTTTTTTCTCCGGATCGTAAATTCCGGGTGAGATATTTATCTTTTCCTATTATTGCCTGTTTCTGGCCTCTTGTCAATAAAAACTTTTGTCGAAGAGCGCAAATATTTTAAAACGGATCATTTCTTTACCATTTGATTAGCCTTATCATAATCACTTTTCGCTTCTTCATACCGTTCCAGCTTCTGTAGAATCTGTCCGCGTGTATAATAAGCCCATGCATAATCTGTTTTTAATTCAATACAACGATTCAAATCTGCAAGAGCCTGTTCTAATTGCCCAAGCTGCAAATAACAATATCCCCTATTGCCCAAAGCCACTGCATCCTCTTCACTTTGCAAATACTGTGAATAATCTGCAATCGCCTCTTCATATGCTCCCCGCCGGTAATGAATATTGGCTCTTCCTTGATATAGGATGGTATCCTCTGGATCTTCCTCAATGGCAGCCGCGTAATCAGCCAGCGCTAAGTCATACTCTTCCAGAGCAGCATACACTTCTGCTCTTTTAAACAGAAATTCCGTTCCCACAGACTGCGTATTCATTTGTGCATACTGATTATAATCTTTCAGTGCCTCTTCATAAGACTCCAGCATCCGATAGGCTTCTCCGCGATTCCAATATGCAATAGGACTTTGCGGATCCTTTTCTATCACTGTACTATAATCCGCCGCTGCTTCCTCATATTTTCCCTGTTTAAAATACACAGAAGCCCTATTATTCACTGTCACCATACGCACCGGATCGAGAGTCAGCGCCTGATCATAATCATGAATCGCTTCTTCATAAGCTTCTTTTGCATGGTATGCATCTCCCCGATTAGAGAAGTATCCTGCATCGGATCCATTCATCTCGATGGCTCTTGAAAAATCTGCAATCGCTTCGTCATATTTCTCCTGATAATAATATACAAGACCGCGATTATTATAATATACATCTATACCGCTATCCAGTTCAATTGCTCTCGAAAAATCACTCAGCGCCTGATCATATTTCTGCAGATTCAAATATGCCATGCCCCGGTTATTATAGATTTCATCCTTATCTTCATCCAACTGTAAAATTTCTCCATACGCTGCCGCTGCTGCCTCATATTGACTCTCTGCATAAGCGACATCTCCCTGCTGCAGCAACTCTTTGATCTTAGCATCTTTATTACAACCCGTAAGAGCTGTCAGCAACAAAATCATCCCCGCTGTTACCATAATGCATTTGATTTTTCTGCTCATACATACCTCCGCTCTGCTATAGAATATCAGCTGTTGATTTTAATCCGATCATATAGATTGATCCCTTCTACAATCGCATATCCCTGCGCCTGATAAATCTTTTTAATAATCTGAAACTGTTCATAGCCTCCGTTCACCACATAGACTCCATCGACCTGTTCTACTTCGCTAATCGTGGTCGTATCTGTAGAATTTTCTGCCTGAATCACGGCCCCTGCCTGTACAGACTCTCCTAACTCTATATAGGCTTTTCCATCTAAAACTGCCACCACTTTAAGCTTTTTAAAGCTGACTCCGCTGCCTTCTACTGCCAGTACCCCCTGATCGTTTCCGCTATTAACAATATATGCAGCCGGTACGCAATAATAATTCTGTTGTACAATACAGCTATCCGATATTTTAATGCCTCGCCGGCTGTTTTTCGCAAATACCAGATTCGCCGTCCGGTCATTCATAAATTCCTGCACCTTGCTATTGAGCTTTAGTACCAATTTATACTGATTATCGCCGACCTGCTCCAAACTCTGGATAATAGCCGTCATCTTTTCCGTACTGTTATATACAAAAGAAACGGAATATTCTCCCGAAAAGTATTGCGCCTGCTCCTCCGTAATATAGATCACAATATTCCACACGGGAGAGGAAATCAAACGGTACAGCGGTGTTCCTGAGGTAATCTTTTGCATATTGATCTCAAAATAAGAATACGCTCCATTATACTGACTGATAAAATCTGCTCCAATTTGATCCACTGTCCAGCCTTCATAGCCATCGTAAGAGTAATCAATCACTCCCGCATCCGACAAATACAAATTGCTAAGCACAGAGCTCTGTTCATTTAAATAAATTCCCTGCTGTGACAGTAAAGCGGCCACTTTTGTATTGCTCATCAAAGAATACATATCTTTTCGTTTAGATACGGCATCCTCCAAATTTTCCTTCAGCCGGTACATAGCCGCATAATCATTTTCTGTTTTATTTCTTAAATAAGAGGCGATTGCACTGCTGATGCTGTTATCAAGCGAATTAAACGCTTCCTCATATTCTCCGCTATCTGCCTCTTGAATCTGAGAATAGATCTCGCTGATCTTTTCTTCCAGAATATCTCCATAATAATCGTCCATCAGCGTACATACCAAAGATCCTTTTTGGAGCTCTTTTCCGCCGGGATGATAATATTGCACAATCCCATCTGCTGTAGCCTTCACCAGCTGCTCTTCTCTAATCACAACGCCCTGTGCAGAAAATGTCTCTACAATCTCACCCTGCTTGGCCACCACATAATTTAACGTATCCCGACTTAAGAAAATAACAAATTGCGCAACCAAATAAATCATTACAAAGAATGCAATGAAATATGTGAAATGCACTTTAGACTTTTTTTGTGCGGCACCCGATCTGGATCTCGCGTTTCCCTGACCGGATGATTGGTTCTGTCTATAATCTGGCAAAATTGCTCTTCCTTCCCATTTTTACTCATACAAAGATAACGCAGTTATTTTACCATACAAGTCACTTTCTTTCAAGCTTTTCCCTAAATCTGTACTAAAAAGCCCCCCGCCCTCATATGCTGTACCATTCATCGTATACTCCTTATGATTCAAATTTGGAAAGGACGGAATCCATTATGACAGATACTTTCAATCTATATCAAGATATTTCAGCTCGTACAGGAGGCGATATCTACATTGGAGTCGTCGGCCCGGTGCGCAGCGGAAAATCGACCTTTATCAAAAGCTTCATGGAGCTTCTCATTCTTCCCGGCATAGCCGACGAAAACGAACGACAGCGCACCATCGACGAATTGCCTCAGAGCAGCAATGGCAAAACCATTATGACGACGGAACCCAAATTCATTCCTAAAGAAGCGGTAGAGGTAAATCTAGAACCCGATCACGTACATTTTAAAGCTAAAATGATCGACTGTGTTGGCTATCTCATTCCCGATGCCCTCGGCACCAGCGAAGATGGGCAGCCTCGTATGGTTAAAACGCCTTGGTCCGCTCAGGAAATGCCCTTTACGCAGGCAGCTGAAATGGGAACCCACAAAGTAATATCCGAACATAGCACGATTGGTCTTGTTGTCACTACCGATGGCTCTGTAACTGATCTGGATCGAGAAAATTATGTAGAAGCGGAGCAGCGCGTCATTCGTGAATTAAAGGCTCTCGGAAAGCCTTTTATCGTTATTATGAATACGAACCGGCCCAGAAGTGAAGAGACCACCCTGCTCTGCCAGCAGCTCACGGAAAGCTATGATGTTCCCGTAATCCCGGTTAATAATCAGCAGCTTCGCTTAGAAGATGTACAGAGCATTATTCATGCTTTACTGGAAGAATTTCCCGTTCATGAACTTCAGCTATACCTCCCTCGCTGGATGGAAACTCTTCCGAATCAGCATTTTATCAAACAGGCACTTCTGCATCTGCTGCGCCAAGAAGAAACAGCTTCTATGAAGCTGCGTCAGGTACATGAATTTATCCAAATGCTGGAAGGCTGCGAATTTGTTAAAAAGGTTCATCTGGAACAGCTCTCCCTTGGCAGCGGCTGTGTTCGATTGCAGGTCATGATGGAAGATGGCCTCTTTTATCAGGTATTAAGTGAAAGCACTGGTATCTCCATTACGGATGATAAAGAACTGTTTACTCTCATTCAAGATCTCTCTGTTGCTAAAAAACATTACGACAAGCTGAAAACAGCTTATACAGAAGCAATGAATCGTGGCTATGGTATTGTGGATCCCTTAATGGATGAGCTCAATCTGGACTCCCCCGCCATTGTCCGTCAGGGAAGCAAATTCGGCGTAAAGATCAAGGCAAAAGCGCCTTCGATTCATCTGATTCGTACAGATGTAGAAACAGAAATCAATCCTTTTGTTGGTACCCAGCAGCAAAGTGAAGATTTTGTGGCCTATCTAAAAACAGAAATGGAAAAGGCGCCGGAGCAGGTTTGGGATTCTGAGATCTTTGGCAAGTCTCTTTTTGATCTGGTGCATGAAGGACTTCAAAATAAACTTGTCAAAATGCCAGATGATGCTCAAATGAAACTGCAGCACACTTTGGAGCGTATCATTAACGAAGGCCGAGGCGGTTTAATCTGCATTATCCTATAATTAAAAAGACCTTTGGAGCTGAGCTTTCCAAAGGTCTTTTATTCCTTTATTTAGCAGGCCTGAGCAGCTTTATATAAACGCTCCAGTACCTTTTCTTTTCCTAAAATCTGCATCACTGTATGCAAATCCGGCGCCTGGCTTCTTCCGCATATAGCTACCCTAAGTACCATAGACAGATCGCTCACGCTTCCGGCATAAGCCGAAGGATCCCTCCGGTATGCTTTCATGTCAGATGTAAATCCATATTTTGAGCATAACTGTTTTAATTCCTCGAACCAAATGCTGCTATCCTGCACTTCATCATATGCAGCTGCATAATCCGTTAAAATCTGAACAATGACATCGTGGGAAAGATGTGCGGGCATCTGTGCATAGTCCGGTGCAAAAAGCTCTTCAAAGAAAAAGCTAACATATGCCTTCACTTCACTCCAAAGCGCAAAATCTTTACGCGGCTTCTTGCCTCCCCTTCCAATCGATAAAATGGTTTTCGTATACGCCTCATCTCTTGTAATCAGTGCGTGAAAATCCGGATCGTATTCTGCGGACCACTCCTTCACCGCTTCATAAACCTGCTCTGCTGTCATCCGCGATACAACAT
>CANOUM010000140.1 GCA_947570515.1 uncultured Clostridia bacterium | reverse complement strand
GTTCTACAGCATTATCTCCTCTCTGTGTAACATATGTTTGACAAACCTACAATTGTCAAAAAGAGGAGGATCAGAAAAGTAAATTTCAATTTAGAGGAAGCTCTGTCCTAGGAGTATTCTCTGTTTTCACCTCTTGCATTTTTTAAAAGGCTGAGATATAATAAATAGCGAATCTTGTGATGATGAAAGCTGCGGTCTGATGAGCCTTGCAGAGAGCCGGCGGAGGGTGAAAGCCGGCAGGCGGCAGGATCTTTCCACTTTCGGAGCAGCCGGTGAAAGCCGGAGGGTCGTATCCTTTAGCATACGCAATGAAGAGGCTGTCTCATGGCTTGCAGGCAGCAACTTGGGTGGCAACGCGGAATCCTTTCGTCCCATGGTACATAGTTTGGGACGAGGGGATTTTTTATATTCTCGCACGGAGATCCCAAACCAAATACAATAACATTTGCCGCTGTGCGGCGCTGTAGAATGGAGGAGCATGATGTTAGATTTAAAGTTTGTCAGAGAAAACCCAGAGGTTGTGAAACAAAATATCCGCAATAAATTTCAGGATCGCAAACTGCCGCTGGTGGATGAGGTGATTGAGCTGGATGCGCTGAGCCGTAAGGTGAAGCAGGAAGCGGATACGCTGCGGGCAAACCGCAATAAGATCTCTAAGCAGATTGGCGGTCTGATGGCGAAGGGCCAGAGGGAAGAGGCCGAGCAGGTGAAAAAACAGGTGACGGAGGCTTCGGCGCATTTGGAGGAGCTGGAGCAGCAGGAGACGGAGCTTTCGGAGAAGATTCGCAGCATTATGCTGACGATTCCCAATATCATTGATCCGAGTGTGCCGATTGGCAAGGATGACAGTGAAAATGTAGAGCTGGAGCGCTTTGGCGAGCCGGTGGTGCCGGATTTTGAGATTCCCTACCATACGGAAATTATGGAGCGTTTGCATGGAATTGATCTGGACAGCGCCCGTAAAGTGGCTGGAAACGGCTTTTATTATCTGATGGGAGATATCGCGCGGCTGCAGTCGGCAGTGCTGACCTATGCGCGTGACTTTATGATTGACCGCGGGTTTACGTACTGCATTCCGCCGTTTATGATTCGCAGCAATGTGGTGACGGGCGTGATGAGCTTCGATGAAATGGAAGCTATGATGTATAAGATTGAGGGTGAAGATCTGTATCTGATCGGCACCAGCGAACATTCGATGATCGGTAAATTTATTGATACGATTCTTCCGGAGGAAGAGCTGCCGAAGACGCTGACGAGCTACTCGCCGTGTTTCCGCAAGGAGAAAGGGGCGCATGGACTGGAGGAGAGAGGCGTGTACCGCATTCATCAGTTTGAAAAGCAGGAGATGATTGTGGTTTGCAAGCCGGAGGAGAGCATGCTCTGGTATGAGAAGCTTTGGAAGAATACGGTAGATTTGTTCCGCAGTCTGGATATACCGGTGCGCACGCTGGAGTGCTGCTCGGGGGATCTGGCTGATCTGAAGGTTAAATCGGTGGACGTGGAGGCGTGGTCGCCGCGTCAGAAAAAATATTTTGAGGTGGGCAGCTGTTCCAATCTGGGCGATGCGCAGGCACGCCGCCTCAAGATCCGTGTAGTGGGAGAAGAGGGCAAATATTTTGCTCACACATTGAATAATACAGTAGTTGCACCGCCGCGTATGCTGATCGCATTTTTAGAAAATAATCTGCAGGCTGACGGCAGCGTGAAGATTCCGGAGGTACTGCGTCCATATATGGGCGGCAAGAGCGAGATTCGCGCCTGAAGGGAGGAAGCTGATGCAAAAAAGAACAAAACTCAGGGATCGTAAGCTCCCGGATTATACGCGGGGCGAAGAAATCTTTAATATGACGAGCCATATTGTGGGCAGCGCAATCGCCATCGTGGTGCTGGTGACCTGTGTGGTCATGGGAGCGCTGCGCGGTACCGCCTGGTCCGTAGTTGGCGGAGCCATCTACGGCGCCTCGATGATCCTTTTGTATACGATGTCAAGTATTTATCATGGCCTTAGGCCGGTTAAGGCCAAAAAGGTCATGCAGGTGATTGATCACTGCACGATCTATCTATTGATTGCCGGCACTTATACGCCCATTATGCTGGCCGCCATGCGGCCAATTTATCCGGCGATTGCATGGACGGTGTTTGGAGTGGTCTGGGGCTGCGCGATTGTAGCCATTGTGCTGACGGCCATTGATTTGAAGAAGTTTAAAATATTTTCTATGATCTGCTACTTGGGAATGGGCTGGTGCATCATCTTTTTTGTCAAGCAGACGGCAGAGGTGCTGGGAGGCCCAGCGATGTGGCTGCTGGTGCTGGGTGGCGTAGCCTATACCGTAGGCGCTGTATTATATGGACTCGGCAAAAAAAAGCATTATATTCATTCTGTGTTTCATATTTTTTGTATTATCGGCAGCCTGTTTCATTATTTTTTGATTCTGTTTTATGTAATGCCGATTCGGTAAAAGGGAGGTTCGTGTGGAACAAGTAAATACAAAGCCAATGTTTACCAGAAAGATGATTGCCGCGCTCATTGTGCCGCTCATTCTGGAACAGATTTTAAATGTATTTGTCGGTATGGCTGACTCGCTCATGGTATCCAGCGTGGGCGAGGCTGCCGTGTCCGGCATTAGTTTGGTGGACTCAGTTAATTTTTTGCTTATCCAGCTGTTTGCCGCGTTGGCGACAGGCGGCGCTGTTATTTGTTCACAGTATATAGGCAAGGGAGAGCCGGACAGCACAGGGAGAGCTGCTAAGCAGCTTTTGTATTTTAGCGTGCTGTTTGCTGCGATTTTAGGGGTGATCGCCATTGTGTTCAATCGCCCTCTGCTGCAGCTGATCTTTGGTCAGGTGGAGGACAGCGTGATGAGAAATGCGCAGACGTATTTTTGGCTCAGTGCCCTGTCTTACCCATTTTTGGCGTTATATAATGCCGGTGCGGCTCTGTTTCGTTCTATGAATAAAAGCCGGGTAACATTATACATATCGCTGATGGTGAATGTGATCAATATCATTGGTAACGCCATTTTAATCTATGGGTTTAAAATGGGGGTGGCCGGTGCGGCTACGGCGACTCTGCTTGCCAGAGCTGCCGGAGGAATTGTTGTCTTTACGCTGCTCTGCAGACCCAAGCAGGCGATTCATATCAGTCATCCGCTGCAGTACCGTCCGGATGGAAAGATGCTGGGTCGTATTTTAAAAATCGGAATTCCTACAGGAATGGAGAACAGCTTATTTCAGCTGGGCAAACTCATGCTGAGTCATTTGGTAGCTACCTTTGGAACAGCCGCCATTTCTGCAAATGCCATCAGCAATACATTAGTCAGCCTTTCGAATATTCCGGGTTCGGCTATCGGCTTGGGCTTGGTGACGATCGTTGGGCAGTGTATGGGAGCAAGAGAAACAAAGCAGGCTGTTCAGTATACCAAAAAGATGCTGCTGCTTACATTTGTTTTGATGAATACGATGAATGTCATTATGTATGTCGGTGCCGGATGGCTGGCAGGGCTTTATAATCTGAGTGAGGAAGCAACCTCGACAGCGGTGCAGCTGATCCGGAGTTTTGCCCTTTTTGCTGCCGTATTTTGGCCGCTTTCATTTACGATTCCCAATGCGCTCAGAGCGGCGGGCGATGCCAAGTTTACGATGATGACGTCGGTCAGCAGCATGTTTGCATTTCGGGTAGGACTGGCTTATTTGCTGGCTTATACGACGGATATCGGCGTGATGTGCGTATGGCTTGGAATGTACGCCGACTGGATTGTAAGAGGGTTAGTGTATATGATACGCTTCCTGCGCGGAAAATGGAAAAATATCCGGCTCGTATAAGTGCAGTGTAGCTTCTGTGTTAAAGGGTTTAAAATGGAGGAAGTATGAAAATATTATTCATTCGTCACGGAGATCCGGATTATGAGGCGGATTCGCTGACAGAAAAGGGATGGCGTGAAGCGAAAGCGCTGGCGGATCGAATGGAAAAGCTGGATATTCAAAAGTTTTATTGTTCGCCGCTGGGGCGGGCGCGCGATACGGCCGGTGTGACGCTGCGCCGCATGAAGCGAAATGCAGAGGTGTGTGACTTTTTACAGGAGTTTCGATATCGAATCGAAGATCCCCGCACCGGTAAGCCGCGCGGCGCTTGGGATTTGTATCCGAGCGACTGGACAAAACAGGAAGAGCTTTTTCATAAGGATCTTTGGTGGCAGTCGCCGATGATGCAGACAGGGGCAGAAATTAAGCCCCGGTACGACGAAGTCTGCACGGGGCTGGATCAGCTCATCAAGAGGCATGGGTATCGGAGGGATGGATATCTGTATCGGGCAGAAGAAGCGAATACCGATACCATTGCAGTATTTTGTCACCTGGGGGTGATGTGCATCATGCTTTCTCATCTTTTACACTGCGCACCAACGATCTTTTGGCAGGGCAGCTTTGTCGCGCCTACTTCTGTCACGATGCTGGAAACAGAGGAGAGAGATGAAGGAACGGCCGTTTTTAGAATGCGCTGTCTGGGAGATACAGGGCATTTATATAAGGCGGGCGAGCCCGTATCGGATTCCGGATTTTATGAGGAGGTATATGCGCGCTAAAAGAGCCAGGCTTTGAGCACGGCAAGCGCTTCCCGCAGAAAATAATTGATTTTCAGAAAGAAACCGGAGGTAGGAGCGGCAAGTCCGGCAGGGTGATATCCTAGCCTGCGGGCGATCCACTTGGCCCGGTATAAATGATATTCGCTAGAGACGATGGCAACAGAAGGAGCCGTCGTCTCTTTTTGTATAATCTGATAAGAATAGAGCAGGTTTTGCTCTGTATTTTCAGCCTGTTCCTCTTTTAGGATGCGATCACGGGCAATGCCATGGGAAATCAGGTAGGTTTCCATGGCCTGTGCTTCTGAAATGTCTTCACCGGTTCCTTGGCCGCCGCTGACAACAGCCTTGCAGGTCGGATGGGCATGCAAGTAGGCAGCAGCTGTCTCTAAACGGTCCAGTAAAGATAAAGAAGGGCTCGTT
>CANOUM010000139.1 GCA_947570515.1 uncultured Clostridia bacterium | reverse complement strand
AACAAGTACGCTGCAGCCGCCGGAGAATCAAAATGACACATTTCAGCCCGGAGATACCGTACATCATAAAAAGTTTGGACTGGGTACTATATTAGAAGTGAAATGGGTGAGCGCGGATTATCAGGTGAGGGTAAATTTTGCAAAGGCAGGAGAGAAGCTGTTGTTTGTAAAGCTGGCAGGTCTTAAAAAGGTTTGATCATAATTATGCTTCGAAATGGAGATTTGTATGGAAGATAGAAAGAGGATGGAGAAACTGATTCATATTTTGAATGAGGCAGCCTATGCCTATTATCAAACGAATCAGGAACAAATGAGCAATCTTGAATATGATGCGCTTTATGACGAGCTCGAAGGCTTGGAGAAAAAAAGCGGAATTGTATTATCGGGGAGTCCAACGCGGCGTGTAGGATATGAGGTTGTCAGCAGTCTGCCTAAGGTGACTCATGCGGCGCCTTTAAAATCACTGGATAAAACAAAAGATCCGGAGGCTTTGGCAGCATTTCTTGGAGAGCAGCGCGGCATATTGTCCTGGAAGCTGGATGGACTTACCGTAGCACTGACTTATGAAGAAGGAAATTTGGTAATGGCGGCGACCAGAGGAAATGGTGAAATAGGAGAAGATATTACACCAAATGCAAAGGTTTTTCGGAATGTGCCCTTACAGATTCCTTGTAAAGAAAAACTGTCGGTACGCGGTGAGGCGCTGATTTCCTATCCGGATTTTGAGAGAATCAATCAAAGTCTGGAGGAAGGAGAGCAGTATAAAAATCCGCGTAATTTGTGCAGTGGATCTGTTCGTCAGCTGGATAGTCATATCACAGCGCAGAGAGGCGTGTATTTTTTAGCGTATTCTCTTGTTGATTTTGAGGGAGATACACAGCAGTTTGAGGATTCCAAAGAAAAGCAGCTCATGTTTTTGCGTGAACAAGGGTTTGATTTGGTGGAATATGAGATGCTTACGGCAGAGCAGGTGCCGGAAGCGGTTTTGCGCTTTGCGCAGAAGACGCAGGAGCTTATCTTTCCGGTAGATGGACTGGTGCTTACGATAGATAGTCTGCGGGTGTCAGAAGCGCTGGTAAGCACGGCTAAATTTCCTAAGGATTCGATGGCCTTTAAATGGCAGGATGAAAAGGTTAAAACGACGCTAAAGGAAATTGAATGGAGTCCTTCGCGGACGGGATTGATCAATCCGGTAGCGGTGTTTGAGCCTGTGGAGCTGGAGGGCACAACCGTAAGAAGGGCGAGTCTGCATAATGTTAGTATTTTGCAGGATCTGGAGCTGGGGCTTGGAGATGAGATTACCGTATATAAAGCCAATATGATTATTCCGCAGGTGGCGGAAAATTTGACGAAAAGCGGCAGCGCTGAGATTCCGGAGCAGTGTCCGCGCTGTGGTGGCAAGACAGAGCTTGTTGAGCGAGAGGATGTTAAGGTGCTCATGTGCAGTAATCCCGGATGTCCGGCTAAAGTGCTTAAGGCGATGGAACATTTTGTTTCGAGGCAGGCGATGAATATTGACGGACTTTCAGAGGCGACGCTGTCACGGATGATTGAAAAGGAATGGCTTGATAATTTTGCAGATTTATATCGTCTGAAAGAGCATCGAGAGGAGATAGCAGCGATGGAGGGGTTTGGCGAAAAATCCTGTGAAAATTTGCTGCAATCTATTGAGGAGAGCCGGACCCGGGAGCTATATCGGTTCTTAAATGCATTGGGGATTCCGGGCATTGGAGCGGCAGGAGCAAAGCTTTTGGCTAAATCGTTCGGATATCAATTGGAAGCGATCATGGAGGCAGATGCGGAGCGGCTGGCACAGATTGATGGGATAGGCCCTGTGCTGGCAGATGCGGTTGTTTGCTTTTTTCAGCAGAAAGAGAATCAAAATATGATTGCAGATCTTCTGCGCTATATAGAGTTTAAGCCGGAGGCAGAGACCGATCAGAAGCTAAGCGGGATGAATTTTGTGATTACCGGCAGTTTGCAGCATTTTGAAAACAGAAATGAACTTAAGGCACTTTTGGAAGCAAAGGGAGCCAAAGTAACGGATAGCGTAAGTCAGAAGACAACGTATCTGATCAATAATGATCCGGAGAGCCACTCATCCAAGAACCAAAAAGCAAAAAAACTGAATATTCCCATTTTGAATGAAACAGAGTTGTTAAATTTGTTGGAAAAATGGAAATAAAAGAGAATCAGGAAAGGCCATTGCAAAAAGCAATGGCTTTTTGCGACGATAATATTTATGCTAAACAGGTTGACCACTCTTCCCTCATTGTGATATAATAACAAAAAACAGGCAAGGAAGTGAAATAAAATGGACAAAGCTAACAACTTTGCCGTACACATCTTTCATGAAGGGAGCAATTACCGAGCCTATTTATATCTGGGAGCACATTCTGCCGTGGATGAGGATGGTAAAGTGTGTACTGTTTTTCGGGTATGGGCACCCAACGCCAAAAGTATTTCGGTGGTTGGGGATTTTTGCGGCTGGGATCCGCAAAAAGGATTTTCGATGGAAAAAATCAGCAGCGCAGGACTCTGGGAAGGCTTTGCCTATGGACTGAAGGAGCTGGATCTTTATAAATACTGTATAGTGGGAGCGGACGGGCAGACATATATGAAAAGCGATCCTTATGGATTTTATATGGAAAAGAGGCCGGCAACCGCTTCCGTTTTATATCATCTTGAAGGATATCAATGGCATGATGCCAAATGGATGAAAAAGAGGGAAAAGACGTCTCCTTATGAAGCGCCGATGAATATTTATGAGCTGCATGCGGGTTCATGGAAGTTGGATCCGGAAACGCAGCCCTTACCATATCCGAGTTTGGCAAAGGAGCTGTGCCAATATGTGAAAGCAATGGGATATACGCATATTGAGCTGATGCCGTTAGCAGAATATCCATATGACGGCTCTTGGGGATATCAGGTGCTGGGCTATTATGCGCCGACTTCGCGGTATGGAACACCGAAAGAATTTATGGAGTTTGTTGATATCTGTCATCAATATCAATTGGGCGTTATTATGGACTGGGTGCCGGCACATTTTCCTAAAGACGCCGCAGGGCTTGCTTGGTTTGACGGACATGCGTTATATGAATATGAGGATCCGCGCAAGGGCGAGCATTATGAATGGGGAACTAAAGTTTTCGATTATGGCAGGCCTGAGGTTGTCAGCTTTTTAATTTCTAATGCCATGTTTTGGCTTGATATGTATCATATAGACGGTTTGAGAGTGGACGCGGTGGCCAGTATGCTTTATCTGAATTATGCCCGTCAGGATGGAGAATGGGTAGCGAATCAGTATGGGGGATATGAAAATCTGGAAGCAGTTAAATTTTTGCAGACACTGAATCAGGCAGTTTTTAAAGAGCATCCGGGGATCTTGATGATTGCAGAAGAGTCTACGGCATGGCCTATGGTAACCAAACCGGTTTCTGACGGTGGCCTGGGCTTCAATTTTAAATGGAATATGGGCTGGATGAACGATATGCTGGAATATATCAGCATGGATCCGTATTTCAGAAAAGATCACCATCATGATATTACGTTTTCTCTTACTTACGCTTTTTCAGAAAATTATATTTTGCCCTTGTCCCATGATGAGGTGGTTCATGGTAAAAAGTCGCTGCTGGATAAAAATCCTGGTGAGTATGAGCAGAAATTTGCCGGACTACGAGCTTTTTACGGTTATACAATGGCGCACCCCGGTAAAAAGCTATTATTTATGGGGAGCGAATTTGGACAGTTTATTGAATGGAATTATGCGCAGGCATTAGATTGGAATCTGCTGGAATATGAAATGCATCAAAAGCTGCAGGCGTATGTGAAAGAGTTAAATCATTTTTATTTGAAGCATCCGGCTTTGTATGAGCAGGATGGCTCATGGGAGGGATTTAGCTGGATTTGTCATGATGATCATATGCAGAATGTAGTTTCTTTTCGGCGCATGGACAAAAAAGGAAAAGAAGTGGTGGCCGTGGTCAATTTTTCGCCTGTGGCGAGAGAAAATTATAGAATTGGAGCGGCGCAGGATGCGTATTATATAGAAGTGCTGAATAGCGATGAAGAACGCTTCGGTGGATCTGGGATTCGAAATCAAGGGTATATCAGTGCGGAGAAAATACCGATGCATGGCTATGAGCAGTCTATTTCCATCACGGTACCGCCGATGGCTGCCGTGTATTTTACAACCAGAAAAAAACGAACAAAAGGCAATCAAGAAAGTAAGCAGAAGACAACAGGTAAAAAGTGATAAACCTGTATCTATATTTATCCAGAATGGAGGAAATTAAACATGCGTACTAAGAAAGAAAGCGTGGCGATGTTGCTGGCCGGCGGGCAGGGCAGTCGCTTAGGCGTACTTACGAAAACGGTGGCAAAGCCGGCAATTCCGTTTGGAGGGAAATATCGTATTATTGATTTTACGCTTAGCAACTGTATCAACTCTGGCATTGATACAGTTGGGGTGCTTACGCAATATATGCCTCTTGATTTGAATGCTTATATCGGTAATGGACAACCGTGGGACTTGGACCGCAATGACGGAGGAGTATCTGTGCTTCCGCCATATGTAAGAGGCAAGGACGGCGAATGGTATAAGGGAACGGCAAATGCGATTTATCAAAATATGCATTTTATTGAGCGATATGACCCGGAATATGTGGTGATTCTATCAGGGGATCATATTTATAAAATGGATTATTCTAAGATGATCGACTATCATAGAAAAAAGGAAGCAGCTTGTACCATTGCCGTACTCAATGTAACGCTTGAGGAAGCCAGCCGCTTTGGAATTATGAATACAGATGAGGATAACCGAATCTATGAATTTGAGGAAAAGCCGGCGGAGCCAAAATCAACGAAAGCCTCGATGGGGGTTTATGTGTTCAGCTGGAAAAAGTTGAAAAAGTATCTAGAGGAGGATGAAAATACGCCGGGCTCTTCCAATGATTTCGGAAAAAATATCATTCCGGCAATGCTCGGGGCACACGAAAAGATGGTA
>CANOUM010000138.1 GCA_947570515.1 uncultured Clostridia bacterium | reverse complement strand
TGCTCACGCTCATCTGCGGCTTCGGCTTTGCCATTCATATGGTCTACATCGACAAGTACACCGAAAAGCAGGATCCTGTACTGCTCACCCTGCTGCAGCTCTCCTTCACCGCCTTATTTTCATGGATACTGGCTCCTTTCTTCGACGGCGCCTTTCCCATCGCGGCGCTGCAGCCTGATATTCTCACCGGAATGCTCTATCTCGGCCTCTTCAGTACCCTTCTCGGCTTTTTACTGCAAAATGTCTGCCAAAAATACACCGCGCCCAGCACCGCTTCCCTGCTGCTTTCCTTTGAATCCGTATTCGGCGTCCTCTTCTCCGTACTTCTTCTAAACGAGCGCCTTACGCCGCGCATGATCATCGGCTGCGCGCTGATGTTTTTTGCCATATTACTTGTAGAAACCCATTTTTCATTTCTCACCAGACATATCAAAAGGAGGATTCGTCCATGATCATTCGTCCCGAAACCCCGCAGGATTATAGCCAGATTGCCGATATCACCTATGAAGCCTTCTCCCATTGGCAGGAGCGTCCCTGGCGCGGTGAACCCGCCATTGTCGACACTCTTCGCTCCGGCCAGTTTTACGATCCCGAGCTCGCGCTGGTAGCCGAAGAAGAAGGCACCGGCCGTATTCTCGGCCACGCCCTCTTCTCCTTTCTGCCCGCCATTCTCCTGGGTGAAGAACGCAAAAGCGCCTATCTTGCTCCGCTCACCGTCGCCCCCGCCCATCAGCGACAGGGCATCGGACGCGCATTGCTTGAAGAAGGTGCGCGCACAGCGCAAAAAAAGGGGATATCCTTCCTCTTTCTTTTAGGTCATCCGGAATACTACGGCAAATTTGGCTATCAGCCAAACGCTTTTTCACTTCAGGGCTGCACGGTCATAAACGAAGCTGCGCCGGATCCGAGCATTCAGGAACGTCCTGTGCGTCAAAGCGATCTGCCCTGGCTCACACGCCGCTGGAAGGAGCTCCACATCAATGACCGGCTTGCCCTCTATCCCGGCGATCTGATTGTTCAATGGTTCAATCATTCGCCTAATCAGGTGAAGGCCAGCGTCTTTACGCGTGGCGATGAAATCTTAGGCTATGCCCGCTATACCGGTGATGTGATTAAAGATCTCGTACCGCTCGGTCAGCATGCCGCCGCTATTCTCCGCCAGATCAGCAACCAAAAAGAGATAGCCCTGCCTCTGCTTGCCGCTTGCGCGGCTGATCTTGGCCTTAGGGCCAGGGATGCGAGGGCTACCTCTCCTGCTTTTTTTATGCTGAATGTATCAGAAGACCCGCTTGTGAAGCGCTATCTTCAGGAAGCGGATCCGGGCATCGCCATCTTTCCTTCGGCGCTGGATCTGGATGAATAATACTGGGCCTGTGCCTGCCACAGGGCATAATACTGTCCGTCTGTTTGTTTGAGTAATGCTTCGTGACTGCCCTGCTGCACGAGCCTGCCGCCGTCGAATACCGCGATTTCATCGCAGAACCGGCAGCTGGATAAACGATGTGAGATATAAACGGCCGTACGGTCTTGTACGATCTGATTGAATTTCTCGTAGATTTCCGCCTCGGCGATAGGATCCAGGGCTGCTGTGGGCTCGTCAAGGATGATAAAGGGCGCGTTTCTATACAAGGCGCGCGCCAGGGCAATTTTCTGCGCTTCGCCGCCGGAAATTTCGACGCCGTCTTCTTCAAAATCCTTGTACAGACAGGTTTCAAGTCCCTGCGGCATCCTTTCAAACCGTTCCTGCAGACCTACTTTTTGAATACATTCCTTCACTTTGCCGCCGTCATAGCTGGTCTCGGCGGCGATATTTTGCCCCAGAGACATAGAAAACAGCTTGAAATCCTGAAAAACAATTGAAAAAATGGAAAGATACTCCTCGTAATCATATTTGCGAATATCAATACCGTTGAGCAAAATCTCGCCCTCTGTAGGGTCATACAGGCGGCAAAGCAGTTTGATAAAGGTCGTTTTTCCGCTGCCGTTTCTGCCGACTACAGCCATCCGTCCTCCGATTTTAAACGTAAGCGATACATTTCGCAGAGCATAGGCTTCGGTCTCCAGATAGCGAAAGCTTACGTTTCGAAATTCAATCTCGTATTCCTTATCTCCCGCCTCACAGAGAATGCGTTTCTCAACCGGAAGCGTCCCGCGATACATAACAGACGGAATATCCATATAGGCAAAATAGCGCTTTAAATACTGATGATTGTTAGCCATCTGGTGCAGTGCACTGACCAGATTTTGAATTCCCCAGACCAGCAGCGTCATACTGCTCGCATATTTGGCTGCGGAACCGATAGAAATACCGCCGGCTGCAGCGCCATAAATGACAATACCATAGGCTAAAAGCTGCAAAAAAAGACTCATGATCAGTTCGCTTCCCACATGATAGGGAAGCATTTTTTTACGTACCCGAAAATTCTGCTCATTGACCTCATGCTCATACGACTCGCAGGTATACATCGCCAGCTCCTCCATACCGTAAAGCCGTATCTCCATGCCTGTATGATAGTTGGCGAAATGCTCATCCAGATAATTAAACATCCGATTCGAATCAACACAGTCTTCAAAGAAATCCATCTGCAGCTTTTGTTCCCGCCTAACCATATATTGATTGATCAGAATGAGTAAAATGAGTACGGCGATCATCATGAGCTTCATCCAGAGAGGAATTGCCTTCATCGTGAAAAGCGATATGGTAATGCCCAGTGCCGCTGTCACGCTGATCAGATTGGTGACCAGCTTATCCGCCCCTGTTCTGAGATAATACAGATTATATCCCGTTTGGCTTTCCAGCCTGATCCGATGATACAGCGCGGACAGCTTAGCACTTTCGATCTGCTCATAATCCATGCTCATCAGCTTATCCGAAAAAATTCTCTCTTCATTCTGATATAGAATCCGCAGATGATATTCCTGCACCTTTTCAAGGGCTGCACGCAGCATTTGCAGCAGAAAGGTCAAACCAACTGTGAGCGCAGCATAAAGCACTAACCGATCGATCCGTTTGGCATAGATGAGTTCATCTAAGATCAGCGCCGACATATATACCGATATATAAGGGATACTGCCGCGCAGAGCCGCCGCTGCTGTCATCACCAGCGTATACACGTTATCCAGCTGCCATAAAAGCCGCCAGCTTCTTTTGAATAGTAAAATATGTTCTTTACGCGTTATTTTGCTCTCCGTCATCTGTCTGCCCCACCACTTCTTCAAAAAAGCGTCTCTGCACCTCATAAAGCCTGGCATACTTTCCTCCAAGCGCCATCAGCTCATCGTGACTGCCGCTTTCAGCGATACATCCATTTTCCAAAAGCAGGATACGGTCGCAAAACCGTGTGGAGGACAAACGATGAGAAATAAAAATCGATGTTCTTCCTTTGGTCAGTGCATGATACTGCTGATACATCTCATTTTCTGCAATCGGATCCAGCGCTGCCGTCGGCTCGTCGAGAATCAGCATGGGCGCTGCCTTATAGATTGCCTTTGCCAGCATCAGTTTTTGGCGCTCTCCACCTGATAAATCTATGCCGTCTGCATAGATCTGCCTCCCGATTCGCGCATCCATTCCCTGCGGCAGCGATTCTATCTTCTTCCAGAGCCCGGCAAGCTGCAGACATTCCTGAACGCGCGCACGATCTGTTTTATCGGGCGTCTGAGAAGATACCATTTCGGCAATGCTCGTCTGCAGCATCTGAAAATCCTGAAATACGACTGAAAACAGCTTCATATATTCCTGCGCTGTAAACTCCTTTTGTGCACGGCCGTTCACCAAAATTTCACCACTTGTAGGGTGATAGAGTCCGCAGATATTTTTAATCAGCGTAGTCTTTCCCGCGCCGTTAAGTCCTACGATGGCAATCTTTTCACCCGGCGCAATCTTCACCGACACTTCCTTCAGCACTGGCTTTTCAGCCCCTGCATAAGCAAAACTCACACCGCGCAGCTCAAGACTGCATGCCTGATGGATTTCTTTCTGAAAACTGCCCTGCCACCAATTCTCTTCCTGCCACTCGATCACATCGCGCAGATCACAAACTTTTAGATTTTCCGCATGTATGGTATTCCATGCCTGCATAATTCCGCCGACCCAAGTTGCAAAACTGCCGATCGCAGCAAAATAGAGAACAAACTCATCGGCCGTGATCTCGCCCTGCAGTGTGAGGGTGATTAAAAGATAATAGGCCAATCCATCCCGCAGCAGAATGATCATAAGCTCGGCTATGCTGGCAGAAAAACTTTTTGTCAAAAGCCGTCGGTCCCATACCAGCCTCTGCTTGGCAAGCTGTTTGAAAAGATCCGAAAACCAGCTGCTCAGTCCATAAATGCGCACATCCTTAGCGGTCTCGAAGGTACGGCTTTTCCCCAAAATATAATCCATTTTACGATCAATCGGCGTCCAGTTTTTTCTATTCTGATATTCATAGCGCACATACCGCTGCATGAAAAAATAATGGATGCCAGCTGAGACTGTCAGCAAAACGCCAATCCATGGATTGACAAAAGAAATGACCGTTCCGAATAAAAGATATCCTATAATATTTTTGATAAACCCAACGGCGGATTCCGCCAGATTGGTCAGCGGACTGTAAGAGCCACTGGCCCAGAGCACCTCCTGACCTCTGCGGTACATATCCTGAAACTTCGGGGATTCTGCTGTCATATAGGATACGCTCAGATGTTTTTTAACGAATTCACCCCGAACCTTCTCACGAAACAGGGATTCATAGGGCCATTTTCCTGTAGCAATGCTAGCGTTCATTGTTTTTAAAAGGCAGAGCCCTGCAAGGATCCCTCCCAGTACCAGCATCATCCTGCCGTACGAATGACCGCTCTGAATTTGCACTACCGTCTGCTGTGAAAGAATAATCGCTAAAAACTGCTCCCCCACATAGAGCAGCGCCGTTATGATGAGAAACAAAAATAAAGGTTTTGCATACTTCCATTCTCTTTTAAGGACCCACCACGCCGTATTAAAAGCGCGATGTGAAGTCTTTTGTTCTATCATATCAGTCTACTTTCCTAAACGACGCTTATACAT
>CANOUM010000137.1 GCA_947570515.1 uncultured Clostridia bacterium | reverse complement strand
AAAGCTCAGAGCTGGTTTGTTCTAACTGATATTGGCGGTATTGATCTTGACTAATGCGGCAAGAGATCAGATTTGCCTCTTCATAGGGATAAGAAATGAAAGGAGAGGGCAGATCGGGGAAAAGCTTGCAAAATAGCAGCTCTTGAATTTCCAGACGGGTTAATCCATCCAGTTCATTGGTATCTTCCAGAGACTGCGCAGTGGGGATTCCAAGAGAAAGCGAGGCCGGAAGAGCAGAAATGCTGTATACATCATTATGATATACGGAGGGCTCGTCATTGTTCCAATGAATTTCATAAGCAGCAGAGAGGACCGCATCAGAAAGTAAAGTGCCGCCATAGCCGCCAACTTCCATCCAATAAGAGGAGTAGCCTAATTTTTTCATAGCAAACATATAATCCTGAGAGGTCAGGGAGGTATAATGACTAAGGGAAGGGTGTCCCAGAGCGCCGACTAAATTAACATCAAAATATTTTTGACGGAGTTTGACACGGTAAAATTCACCCTGTTTTTCTTGTTCAGGTTTAAAATCAGCTAAATCCATGATGTGAGAAAAAGACCTTTGATGTCCTTCATAATCAGCTGAAAGCATATAAACAGAAACATTGCTGTAGGCGTCAAGGAGGAAAAGAGCCATGCAAAGAAGAGTAAACAAACGTACGCTGAGCCAGCGCTTGTATAGACTTCGATATAGTAAAAAGTATAGAAAGGCCGAAAGTAAAAAAAGTACCAAAAGACCTTTGAACGAATCTGGATCTCCCCAGAGCGTATGGGAATAGTGAGCTAATGTTTCCATATGCGTTTCCAGATAGGGATGAATAAATAATCCATAGCCAGCAATGAGAAAAAGCAGGCCTAACAGTAAAGCGGTAGATTTGAATTTAGATAAAGGACGGGGCTTAGGCAGATCATCTAAAAATGAGGCAGCGATTGTCATAGCCATGAAAATGGTGATAAATCCATAGCGGACAGGGAAAGCCTGATAGTTTCCGGTATGCCACATTTTGTTGATGGGCTCAAGTAAAATCGGAAGAAGCATGCAGAAAAAAAGTAAAAAATAACTGCGCAGTAATCTGTTTTTTAAGGGGGCATGCAACAGGCCATAAAACAAGATGACTAAGATACAGGCTGAAGGAAACAGAATGGGCAAGGTGGTTTCCAACGGGGTAAAGAAGCTGGACTGAGCAACAGAAGTCAGCATACTAATATCACGGCCGGAGGAAAGATACTGCAGAAAACAGGGAAGCCAGACGACGGCGGTGAGGAGGGCAGCGATGAACGATGCGGACAGGAAGCGGACAGCCGTTTGCTTCCGGCATTCGCCGGTAAGTTCAAAAGCAGTAATGCCGAAATAAAGAAGAGTAAATAAAACGATCATATAGCTGATGTAATAATTCACAATCATCATCGCGCTGAGAGCGATAACGTAGGGCAGACATTTCTTTTGATAAAGGAGACGCTCAAAGGAAAGAAGTAAAAGGGGAAAGAGATACATCATATCGAGCCAGATGATGTTTTGATAAAACAGAAGACTATATCCGCAAAAAGCATAAAACAGACCGAACAGAAAGGCAAATGCAGGCTGGAGGCGATGCTGACTGCGTATAAAATAAAGAGTGGCCGTTAGAGCACAGGCTGAGAGCTTGAGAAGAGCCAGAATATTCATAAAAAGCAGCATATGGTCCTTGGAAACAAAGAGTGTTAAAAAAGAAAATGGGCTGGCAATGAAAAAGAAAAAGACACCCCAAAAGTTCATTCCTCCAGCATTTTGAAAGCTATAGAAAAGGCTGCCATGACCGGAAAGGATATCCTTGAAATTCAGGAGCAGCGGGACTACCTGCTGATTCATATCGCACCAAGAGATTGTATGATCTCCAAAGGGATAGAAGCCTGATGAAGCATAAAAAAGTAATAAAAATAAAGCGGTGACAAGCGGCGCCGCTAAAAGAAAAAAGGTATTTTGAGAGAAAATCGTTTTTTTGATAGGGGTATGCATATTACGCTCCATTACACAGATCACGAATGACTTCTGAGGCCATGATAAGGCCCATGACCGAAGGAACATAGGCCAGGCTGCCGGGAGCCGGACGTGATCCCTTTTTTTCAGGATCAGCCGGTAAAAAAGAGGCGGCAGGAGGCTCCGGAGAATAGACGACCTTGAGGTGCGGGATTTTGCGCTTGCGAAGAGCCGTGCGCATTGCCTTGGCCAAGGGACACATAGAAGTTTTAGTGATATCTGTTATTTTAAATTGAGTTGGATCCAGCTTATTTCCGGCGCCCATGGCGCTAAGCAAGGGAATCTGATGATGATAGGCGTATTCGGCCAGAAACAGTTTGGCAGTCACGGTGTCAATGGCGTCTACAAGATAATCTGCTTCATCCAGTGGCAGAGATGAGGCTGTTTCTTCGGAAAAGAAGAGAGGATAGACTTCTAATTGCAGATCGGGATTAATATCGAGAAGACGTGCCCGGGCTGCCTCTGTTTTGAGCTGTCCGATTGTGGATTCGAGAGCAAAAAGCTGACGATTGATATTGGAACGAGCAATATGGTCATGATCAACTAAAATGAGACGTCCGATACCGGTGCGTGCAAGGGCTTCAGCAATATAAGAACCGACGCCGCCAAGTCCAAAAAGAACAACGGTTTTGGTTTGTAATAAAGAAAGATTTTCTTCGCCTAACAAATAAGAGGAGCGACAGAAGCGTTCGTTTATTGACATGATGAATCACCTGTAGGATGAGCGTTTTTTCCGTCGCGGTTATCTACATATTCCTTAGCTCGTTTGGCAACGCGGTCCAGCAGAGAAGAGAGGAGAGCGAGCTCCTCTTCGGTAAAGCCATCGGTTAAATATTCCCGCCAAGACTGATGAATATCAAGAATAACAGGGAAAAGTGCCAGTGCCTTCTCAGTGGGGTACACCAATAAAACCCGTTTATCTGTCGCTGAATATTCTCTGGTGACAAAGCCGTTTTCTTCTAAATGGGCTAATTGGCGGGCGATATTGCTTTTATTGATGTAGATAAGCTTGCTAAGCTGCTCCTGAGAGATGCCGGGAGTACGGCAAATATGAGTAATGATAGAATGCCATCCGCCGCGCAGGCCTGTATCGGCTAGATGATCTGTATAAAACTGCATGGCACAGCGGCTGATGGTGGTAATGTTTTTAGTAAAGGAATTCATTTTATTTATTTGCATGATTGCGGGCTTTGGCACGCAGTCCCGCATCTAAAATCTGCTTACGCATACGAATGCTCTTAGGGGTGATTTCTACCAGTTCATCATCTGCAATGAATTCAAGGCATTCTTCCAAAGAGAGCTCACGTGCCGGTGTGAGGCGTAAAGATTCATCAGCGGAAGAGGAGCGCATATTGGTTGCATGTTTTTTCTTGCATACATTGACAACGATATCATCAGCGCGCGAACTTTCGCCAACGATCATGCCTTCATAGACCTGAACGCCAGGACCAATGAAAAGAGAGCCGCGTTCCTGAGCATTGAACAGACCGTAAGTAACGGCTTCCCCAGGTTCATGAGCGATCAGAGAACCGCGTGTTCGAGGCGAGATTTCACCTTTAAAGGGCTTAAAGCTATGAAATACATGATTAATGACGGCAGTACCGCGTGTTTCGGTCATGAGCTGAGAGCGATAGCCGATCAGGCCGCGGGAAGGAATTAAAAATTCCAGACGGCTGTAGCCGCCTTGGGTAGGCGTCATGTTGAGAAGTTCAGCTTTACGCAGGCTGGCGCCTTCCATTAGGACTCCGGTGTATTCATCAGGCAGATCTACAACCAATTCTTCATAGGGCTCCCAGACCTGTCCATTGACAATTTTGGTAATGACCTGCGGTTTGGAAACAGCAAATTCATATCCCTGACGCCGCATATTTTCTACCAGTACGGAAAGATGAATCTCGCCGCGTCCGGAAACAACAAAAGACTCTGGAGAATCTGTTTCTTCTACACGCAGAGAAATATTGGATTCCAGTTCTTTAAAAAGGCGGTCTCTTAAATGCCGAGATGT
The DNA here is from genome assembly GCA_947570515.1 of uncultured Clostridia bacterium. Taxonomy (GTDB): domain Bacteria; phylum Bacillota; class Clostridia; order Lachnospirales; family Bianqueaceae; genus CALWPV01. Next base: position 1,063 of record CANOUM010000137.1, on the reverse strand, counting down.
TACATAATCACCTTCTTTGCCGGCAAAGGGGCTTTTATTGACTGTAAAGGTCATCGAAAGAACCGGCTCGTCAATGGACACAAAGGGAAGGGGTTCTACATTGGTAGGACAGCAGATGGTTTCTCCGATATTGATATCCTTAATACCAGATACAGCTACAATTTCACCAACGCCTGCTTCCTCTACCGGTACGCGCTGCATGTCATTATATACATAAAGATTAGTGAGCTTGATGGTGGTTGAGACACCGTTTTTGCGGCAGATGACGGCTGTATCACCGACATGGATCTGTCCGCGGTCGATACGGCCGATAGCGATACGGCCGGTATAAGCGTCATAATCAATATTAGAGACGAGTAGCTGTAAATCGCCGTCCATGTTTCCCTCAGGAGAAGGGATTGTACGGAGGATGGCATCAAAAAGAGGCTTCATATCCTGTCCGGGCTGTGTATAATCGGTGGAAGCCCAGCCTTCTTTGGCCGAGGCATAAATAACAGGGGAGTCTAGCTGTTCATCAGAGGCGCCAAGATCAAGTAAAAGCTCCAGAACTTCATCGACAACTTCATCCGGACGAGCCATAGGACGATCTACTTTATTGATGACGATAATAGGCGTTAAATTTAGATCCAGGGCTTTTTTTAAAACAAAACGAGTTTGCGGCATGCAGCCTTCATAGGCATCAACCAATAGAAGAACGCCATTAGCCATTTTTAGAGAACGTTCGACTTCGCCCCCAAAATCAGCATGTCCAGGTGTATCAACAATGTTAATTTTAAAACCATCATAATGCAGAGAGGTATTTTTAGCTAAAATAGTAATGCCGCGCTCGCGTTCTAGATCATTGGAGTCCATAACACGTTCTACTACTTCCTGATTTTCACGAAAAATACCACTCTGGGCTAATAAAGCATCTACTAAAGTTGTTTTACCATGGTCAACATGGGCAATGATTGCAATATTACGAATTTTTGTTTGATCTAACATAAAAACCTTCCTTATTATTCAATACAAAATGAGTAAAAATTTCCATTCGTTATATTACCACAAAATGCAGGTTGATTCA
>CANOUM010000136.1 GCA_947570515.1 uncultured Clostridia bacterium | reverse complement strand
TTTGCGCTTCGTCCATCTGATGCCGGCCGTTTTGCAGGATCGCCCAGTGATATACGTTGTCCTTCTGACGGCATCCGATCCAAACTGCCATACACAGAAGCAAAAACAATACTATGCTATAAATCCTTTTTTTCATATGGCTTCCTACCCTATCTTCTCTCTCAGCTTTGAATCCATTCCTGATATTGCCGGTTCACTTCCTCCACCAGCTCATGAATGGGACTTTCCTCCATCACGCTCAGATAGCTCTCCCATACCTCTTCTACCTTCTTGATATCAATCTTTCTTTCTGACCAGGTCTTTCCCTCAGTAAAGAAATCAGTTCCTGCATAGGCTCCTGCTCTGCGCTCACATTCCCTCATGATTTCCTGCACCGGCAGCGGATTAAAAATAAAATCTGTCACCTCTCTCTTCTCCAGCCTGCTGTATACATCCTCTAAAAACGTATACATATCCTCTATTTGCGGTGGTACCGCCGAATTCAGCTCCATATCCTCATATAAAATCCTTGTCAGCGTCATATCATCTTTCCTATTGATAATTTCCGTAATCTCTTCATCCACTCCGACCGCTGTCAGTACCTCCTGCCAACCCTCACGCGCTTCCTTATACACAAACGAATAGAGATATGCATAAGGACTTCTCGGATCAAGCTGCAGTTCTTCCCAGGAAGGGATCCATAATCTAACATACGGATTTTCTATATTATCTTCCACCTTGTTATCATACCCGAAGTATCCCTGCGCCGCATGGATATCCACTTCATACTCGATCACTGTATCAATGTTAACATTTCTGATATAGCCCTTCTTATAAAAATCTACGACCCCTTCAAATAGTTTCCTATAGGCCTCGCTTTCTCCCATCCACTCAAATTTTCCGGTTTCATAGTTATATCCCACATCGTCCATCAGCATCCAGAAATAATGTCTGTTCCACCCTCCGGAAAAGCCATCTAAAGTACAACGCGCATATGGTAGCTCTTTTGTTGATAGCTGAGTGCCCCAGGAGATAGATGTCCAGAGACAAATCGCCTGTTCTCCGTTTGCCTCATAGAGCTCCTTCCAGATACTTTCATCTTCTATCCCTCTCGCCTGTCTGAGTGTAAGCAGCTTTTCCTTCCCTATTTTTTCGACCAGCTGATGGGGAAAGCCAAACCCATAAGGACGAAGCATGCTGCTCCAGGAAAACGAATAAATTCCTCCTGCCATGCGATTGGCTTCCCAGACCGGCTCTGGAATCCGTTCATAAAATCCTCTGAGTCCTCCGTTTTGCAGCTCTTCGCTCAGTTCCAGAAATGTCTCCTGCCACTCTTTTTTTGTAAAGGCAACCAATGAGGGACTGATGGAAACAAAGTCCATCTTTCTGCCCAAATCCTTATAGGTCTGTTTGACTACTTCTGGGGTTACGAGCCCCTCTATGGTCACATAGTGAAACTCTATCTGCCCTTCTATGCCCATCTCCAGAAGTCGCTCATTGATCCGCTGAATCTGCGCTTCGTCCATCTGATGCCGGCCGTTTTGCAAAATCGCCCAGTGATATACGTTGTCCTTCTGATGACATCCGATCCAAACTGCCATACACAGAAGTAAAAACAATACTATGACATAAAATTTTTTCTTCATCACCGATTCCTCACTTGATAGATCGAGTAGGGAAGATTTATCGCTCCTACTCGCCGCGCGGGCCGCACGCCGCATCAGCGGCAAATTCCATCTGTGCGCCCCTGTGCATAAACAAAAAGGGAGAGAATTTTGCATTCTCTCCCTCCTATCTTATCGAGATATATACATATTACAGCTTGAGCGGCCAAAAAATGCATGCCATGACTCCGCTGCTTTAAGACCCTCCGCTCCTCCTGTTACTTTCGCATCGTAATGCCCAGTAAAAGGACCGACTGCCATTGTATCTCCATATCCCTGTATCCGTGTGCTGAGCACCTCATTATTGACGCTATACGATACAGTCTCTGCCCATGCATTATGTCCATTATCTGCAATTCCGATCGTGATCACGCCATACCCGCCCCCGTCAAAGGGCACGGTATCGCTGTTTGTTTTCGCCATTGCTCCTATGCTGACTAATGCTAATGCTGTAATCAAAATTCCTGCAAAAAACCTTCTTTTCATCTTGCTTTCTCCTTTTCGTGCAATATGTGAACCGACGGCCTTGATACCAAATTTACAGGAACATTGTCTCTACCTCATTCCAATTTCTATATTCTATTTTTTATTATCTCAATTATATCACCTTATTTACCTTATGTCAATTTATATTTTATTGAAAATCCATTATTGTATTATTATTTTTTTAATAATACCAGAGTAACCCCGTTCTATATCTCAATTCTCTTTATTATTTTTATATATCTTTTTCAAAATACCCTATACTATATAATGCATCATTACAATTACATATACCTCTCAATATATTTTCTCTTGTTCTTCTTCTCCTCTTTATGGTAAAATAAGCGCAGCCAGATATATTCCGGCCAGTCAAGCATTCGTGCTGCGCTATGGCGCTATGAGTTTGATGCTTTGCATCAAACTCCGATATCGTTATGATAAATAAGGTACAGAACGACCGCAAGAATCCCGCAGGGATTGCTTGCTAAGTTCGCTTACAGCGAACTTTACTACAACCGCGCACTCAATCAGTGCAGAAATGAGGATTTCCATGAAATATATTGATTTTCACTGTGATACGTTACTGATGTATCGCCCTGGAGCTACTGCAGAAGGACTCTATCAAAATCAGCACAGCGTAGACTTCATCCGCATGCAGCAGGGTGAATGCGCCGCACAGTTTTTCGCCACCTTTATGCCTCCGCGCACGCGCATGCCGGAAGCAGAAGATGAACCATTTCGCCAGGCATTATATGATGGTCTGATGAACGAGATCGAGGCTCATTCCGACATGATCGCCTTTGCCCGCAGCTACGAGGAGTATCTTGCCAATCAAGCCAACGGTCTCATGAGTGCATTTCTCACCTTCGAAGATGGCCGTATGGTAAATGGAAGCCATGAAAAACTGGAAACCTACTATCAGCTTGGATATCGTTTGATTTCCTTTACCTGGAACGGCGCTAACTGTTTTGGATTCCCCAACTCCTCCGATGCAGAAGAAATGAAAAAAGGCCTTACACCGTTTGGTTTTGAAGCCGTCGAGCACATGAATCAGCTTGGTATGATCATTGATGTGTCCCATCTATCTGACGGAGGCTTCTACGATGTGGTCAGCACTACCAAAAAACCGTTCATCGCCAGCCATTCCAATGCCCGTGCTCTGACCCCGCATCAGCGCAATTTAACCGATGATATGCTGCGTCTGCTGGGCGAAAAAGGCGGTATGACCGGGATCAATTTTGCTCCCGAATTTATCGGCGAAACCATTACCTGTACAGAAAGCACAGTGACGCGCATTTGCGATCATATTGAACATATTGCCAATATAGCCGGTATAGAGGCCGTCGGGCTTGGCTCTGACTGGGATGGCATCAGCGGCCGCCTCGAGGTTGCTTCACCATTGAACGTTCACAAAATCTTTGAAGAGCTCCGGCATCGCGGCTTTTCTCAGACAAACATCGAAAAATTCGCCTATGGCAACGCAGAGCGCATTTTAAAAGAAGTATTACGATAAAAAATTCATCTAAACTCTGTAATATGTGACATACAAATTGACAAAACAAAATGAAGGAGGTGTTCCATTTGAAATTTGAAAATGTTTATTTTATAAACGGTACTGCATATGCCGGAAAATCTACCATGGTAAAAGCACTGGCAAATAAATATGACGGTATTGCGTGTGAAGAGAATTATCATGATTCACTTATTGCAAATTTGAATAGTGATGATTTTCCATGCTTAACATATACCAGAGACTTGGTTAATTGGAGTGACTTTATAAGAAGAACGCCCGATGAGTACGAGTCATGGTTTAATGGTTGTACCAGAGAATGCACTATTTTGGAATTAGAGATATTAGAGGAAGTATCCAAGCAAGGCAAAAAGGTGTTTGTAGATACGAATATTCCAATAGAAGTATTATGGAACATCTCAGATACTAACCATGTTTTGATTATGCTGGTAGATCCTGATATATCAGTTGACAGATTTTTTGATAGACCCGATAGAGAAAAACAATTTTTGTATCAATTATTGCTAAAAGAAGAAAATCCGGATAAGGCATTGAATAATTTCAAAGAATGCTTGAAAAAACTCAATTCAAAGGAAAACTATAATAAATTTTTAAATTCAGGATTTCATGTAATTTTAAGAGATGAATCAAGAACAATTGAGGAGTCCTTATTACTAGCCGAAGAGGTATTTCGCTTAAGATAAATACAGCTTCTAAGCAAAGTAAAGGGTTAAAACATTCCCAACAATAAAAAATGGTTTCCGTTAAACGGAAACCATTTTTTATATCTTTATTGATGCAACAGCTCTGTCAAACACCCCATCGCTTCGGATTCATCTTCTCCTTCTGCTATGATCGTGACTTCATCTTCCTCCATCAATCCAAGCGACATCATACCCATGATACTTTTAGCATTCACTCGCTTATTTCCTAATAAAATAGAAATTCTGCTCTGATACCGGCTTGCTAACTGTACAATCATCGTCGCCAATTCAAATTCATGATCCTGCGAATGAGTAATGACAACCTTTCTTTCCACTACAATACCCTCCTCTAATGCTTTTCTCTTAATTCCTGCGCCATCTCAGATAAGCGCCGCAGTCTATGATTAACCCCCGATTTGCTCACCGGCGGGTTTAACAACTTTCCCAGTTCCTTTAACGGTAAATCTTCATTTTCCAGCCTGACCTGCGCCATTTCAAGCAGTTCTGGAGACAATTGCTGAAACATGCCGTGATCCATGAGATAGCGAATATCCTGAATTTGCTTTACAGCAGCTCCAATGGTTTTATTCAAATTGGCTGTTTCGCAGTTCACCTGACGATTGATTTTATTCCTAACGTCTTTAACAATTCTGACATTTTCAAGTTCCATCAGAGATACATGTGCTTTCATCACTGACAAAAGATCCACAATCTGTTCACCGTTTTTCAAATACAGCACATACACTGTCTT
>CANOUM010000135.1 GCA_947570515.1 uncultured Clostridia bacterium | reverse complement strand
AAGATGTGAAAGAAATGCTTGATGGAATTGGAAGCATTTTGAGTCCGATTTTTTATGGCATTGCTATTGCATATCTGTTGGATCCGATTTGTAAGAGCGTTCAAAAACGTTTGATGCCGCTGTTAAAGAAAAAGGCGAAGGGTGAGAAGATTGCAAAGGGGCTTTCCATTACGATCGGAATGGCCATTGGAATTGCATTGATCGCTGTTTTAATTGGTATGATTGTACCGGGACTTATGGAAAGTATTACGACGATCATTGAAGAAATGCCCAAACAGGTGGAAAATTTTATTCATTGGCTGCAGCAGACAACACATGGAGATACGCAGGCAATGGAAACGTTTAGCGCTGTGATTGCCAAGGCAACAGATGCGGTGGAAGACTGGCTTAAGACAGATTTGGTCTCCACGATGGGAAATGTTGTTACGGCGGTAACAACCGGTGTTATTGACGCTGTTATGTTTGTATTTAATTTCTTGGTGGGTTTTGTAGTCGCTGTGTATGTATTGGTGGACAAGCAAAAATTTTTGGGACAGAGCAAGAAGCTGGTGTACACAGTATTTAAACCCAAAACAGCGGATACGGTCATTGATACGGCGCGGCATGGGCATAAAATATTCGGCGGATTTTTATATGGCAAAATTTTGGATTCTGCGATCGTAGGAGTCATTACTTTTATTGTGCTTACTATTTTAAAAACTCCGTATGCTCTGCTTGTCAGCGTAATCATTGGCGTTACGAATATCATCCCCTTTTTTGGTCCGTTTATCGGGGCGATTCCTTCGGCAATTTTGATATTGCTGGCAGAGCCTATACAAGGTTTATATTTCATTATTTTCATTATTGTCATGCAGCAGGTTGACGGTAATATTATCGGGCCTAAGATCTTAGGAAATACAACCGGAATATCAGAATTTTGGGTGACCTTTGCTTTGCTTTTGTTTGGCGGTATTTTTGGATTTTTAGGCATGATTGTAGGTGTACCGTTGTTTGCTGTTGTGTATTATGTAGCGGTACTGCTGATCAATAAGCAGCTGGAGAAGAAAAAGCTGCCTACAAACTCAGCATTATATCGGGAAGCAGAAAATATAGAAGATATAAGAAGACGGCAGCAACAGGAGGAAGAAGAAAATGAAGATTTACGGACATAGGGGAGCGAGCGGACATGCACCTGAAAACACGATGGAAGCTTTTGAACTGGCAGCTAAAATGGGAGCCAGCGGCATTGAACTGGATGTGCAGTTGACAAAGGACCATGAACTTGTGATTTTTCATGATGACAGCATGAAGCGTACGGCCAGATGGAGTAAAACCGTGGAGGATGGCAGAGAGGGAGAACCGGTTGAGGGGATGGTTAGACAATATACGCTGGCGCAGATCCGCGAAATGGAAGTAGGCAGCTGGATGAATGAAACATGGCGCGGCGTTCAGATTCCAACGATGGAAGAGGTGTATCGCTGGATGCAGGGCAATGAGCTAGAGGTCAATATTGAGATCAAAGTTTCCGATAATAGGTATTTTACTGAGCTGACAGATAAGACTCTGGAGCTTGCTTCTGCATATGGCGTTAGCAACCGGCTTTTGATTTCCTCTTTCTGCCATCCGGCGCTGGCAGAGAGCCAGAGAGTGAATCCGGAGATTCCCACCGGAGTTTTATATTCCGAGTTATTTTATCAGCCGGAAAAATATGCGCAGATCATAGGTGCTAAGGCGTTGCATCCGTATTTTAGACAAATTACATTAGAAGATGTGAGAAGGAGCCAGGAGGCCGGCGTCATGGTCAATGTCTGGACGCCTAATACCGAAGAAGACCTGAAAGCCTGTATAGAGATGCGGGTGGACGGGATCATCACCAATTATCCTGACCGCGCGTTAGCACTTTATCAAGGAGAATAATCGATGAGAGTAAAATGGGAAGGCTATGAAGCGATAAAGCTGCAGGCAGGAGAATATACGGCTATGGCACTACCAGAGCTTGGAGCTCAGGTGATTTCTCTGGAGAAAAACGGAGTGCCGCTGCTGCACGCGCCTGAAAACAGACAGGCGCTGCAAACGGCTTCTACATCTTATGGACTGCCGGTTTTGTTTCCGCCCAATCGGATTGATGGCGGTCATTTTCAAGCAGATGGTCGCAGCTATTCCTTTCCGGTCAATGAAGTCGCGCGTGCCAATTCGCTGCATGGTTTTTTGCACACAAGGCCCTGGCAGGTGCAGAAAGTTATGGATAACATACTGATTATGCAGTATGAAGCAACTGAGCAGAGTGATTTTTATGTATATTATCCCCATGCTTTTAAGGCGGAGATACAATATATACTCGATGAGGAAGGCCTGCATCAGCAGATTATGATTGAAAACAGGAGTGATCGATCCATGCCGGTTGGTCTTGGGTTTCATTCTGCTTTTGCTGTCGATGAGCAAAGCCGGATTCGTTTATCAGCAGGCAAACGAATTCTTATGAATGAGCGTATGCTGCCAACAGGTGAGACGAGAGCGCTCAATGATAAGGAGCAGAGCCTGCGCACGGAGGGACTGGCAGCAGACGCTTGGGCTATGGATGATCATTATACGGCGCAGCCGCTGGATATGGGATCGGCGGATTTTCACGGGGCTGTCATTGACCGGGCGGCGGGTCGTGTATTTTATGAAGTGGATCCGTTTTATCAGCACTGGATGATTTGGAATGCGAATCAGACGGGAACCTTTATTTGTCTGGAACCGCAGAACTGGCGCGTCAATGCCCCCAATCTGGTCGCACAGGGACTCAGTGCTCAGGAAGCTGGATTTTGCATGTTGGAAAGCGGCAAGAGCCTGCAGGTTAAAGCTAGAATATGGATGGAAAGAAGCTGAAATAAAAGAAAGGAGTATCGACATGTATGAAAAGATACTCGTAGTAGATGATGAAGTGAGCATTGTCGATATTCTGAAATATAATTTAGAGAAAGAGGGCTATCGCCCCATTCCTGCTTATGACGGATATCAGGCGATCGAATTGTTTGAAAAGGAAATGCCGGCGCTGGTCATTTTGGATGTGATGATGCCAGGTGCAGATGGATTTCAGGTGTGCCGTAAAATTCGAGAAAGCAGTAATGTACCGATTATTATGCTCACAGCACGCGCCGAAGAGATGGATACAGTGCTTGGACTGGAAATGGGCGCGGATGATTATATGACAAAGCCCTTTAGTATGCGGGAACTGATGGCCCGTATTCGGAGCAGTCTGCGCCGGTATACTGCGCTCACGCAGCAAAATGAAGGCAGTAATGAATCCTTTACGGCAGGAGAGCTTATTCTGGACGTAGATCGGTTTGCGATTCGCAAGCGAGGAAAAACGGTTGATTTAACACAAAGAGAGACAGAACTGTTAAAATTTTTTATGAGCCGGCGCGGTCAGGTGTTTTCAAGGGCAGCGATTCTGGAGCGGGTCTGGGGCTATGAGGCGCTGGGGGATGAGCGCACGGTTGATGTGACGATCCGGCGGCTGAGGGAAAAAATCGAAGACGAAGCGAGTGCTCCGGAGTATATTTTAACCAAACGAGGCGTGGGCTATTATTTCAACGATAAAATGAGATAAGGGAAAAGGGGAATGGCGTATGGGCAGCATCAAGTGGAAAATGGCCAGTCTGTATATGGTACTGGTTGTCACCGTATTGATCGGATGCGGCACATTGATTCTGCTTAATCTGAGAAATAATGCATATGAGGATGCATTTAAGGAGCTTGAATATACGGCAGAGCGAATCGTAGACGTATTGTCTACGGAAAATCTAACGCGCGGTCAGGAACCGCAGGAAATTTTTGGGGAAATATTAACGGCTTTGATGCTGGAGTCCATGAATACTGACATCATGGAAATCGGCGGAAAAGCCGTATATCTTTTAGACGAAGAAGGACAGCTGCTATATAGCAGAGAAGGGGAGCTGACGGAGGCGGTGCTGGCCTCCCGCGCTATTATTGATGTGCGCATGGGCAGTCCTATGCAAGAGCTGTATATTCATACAGCCTATGATGGACAGGAAAAAGTCGCCGATTATGCGCTGCGATTTGAGCTTCCGCAAAGCGGAAAAGCCTACATTATTTTGATCCGGCAATCGGCCGGAGCTATACAGGAAAGCCTGAAAAATGCAGCGTATACCATTTTTTTTAGTACACTTCTAGGCATTGTGATTGCAGGTGTACTGGGATATTTTCTGGCAGTTAATATATCCGGGCCTATTTTGCGGTTGACCAGGAAAACACAGGAACTTGCGTCCGGTAATCTGCAGATTGCGCAAACAACGTCTGCGGATCTGGAAACAGAGGGCGATGAATTAGCTCATTTGGAGCATCATTTTGACCATATGGCACACGAACTTTCGGGAATGATTTTGGAGCTGCAGCAGATGGAGCAGATGCAGAAAGATTTTGTGGCTAATGTATCTCATGAGCTGCGAACGCCGATTACAACCGTAAAAAGCTATGTGGAGACACTTTTAGACATGGAAGCAGAGGATCCTCAGCTTGTCAAGAGATTTTTATCTGTGGTAAGCCAAGAGTCAGATCGAATGGCCATGCTGATTGCAGATTTGCTGGAACTGTCTAAAATGGACTCTCATCAAATGGAGCTGGTCAAGGAATCGGTAGAGATTGGCGAGCTGCTGCGCGATAATCTGCAGCGCTGTGAATGGGAAGCAAAAAAACGCAGTCAGAGCATTCGGTGGATCGCAAAGACGGAAGATGAGGATAGGGCAGAAACTATGAGCGGTTTGCCGGCACTGCCGGAAGAGTTTTGGGTGCAGGGCGAGAAACGGAAAATTGAGCAAGTGTTTAGAAATTTATTGACGAATGCGATGAAATACAGCCCGGACGGAGCGGTGATTGAGGCTGGCGTTTATGATGCGCCGGATGAGGTCAGGGTGGTGATTCGGGATACGGGCGTCGGCATTGGCGCTGAAGATCAAAAATATATTTTTGATCGGTTTTATCGGGTGGATAAAGCCAGGTCGCGGTCTATGGGAGGGACAGGACTGGGCCTGTCTATTGCGAAAGAGATTATGGAGCTTCATGGGGGCAGGATCTGGGTAGAAAGTGAACTGGGAAAAGGCAGCTGGTTTTGGCTGGCATTTCCT
>CANOUM010000134.1 GCA_947570515.1 uncultured Clostridia bacterium | reverse complement strand
GCCCGCGTAGACGTAGCGGATTTATCTGTGGCAGCGCTTGAGATAGCCGCTCATAATGCAAAAGAAAACGGCGTGCATGTAAGCTTTTGGCAGGGTGATTTGTGGGAGGCGCTTCCGGCTGGCCGGCAATATAATCTTATTACTGCCAATCCGCCCTATATTGATGCTTCTCAGTATAAGGCGCTGGACCGGGATGTGCGTGAGTTTGAGCCTAAGATGGCACTTTATGGCGGGGAAGATGGCCTTGCGTTTTATCGGAGACTGGCGGAGCGTACAGCTTCTTTTCTGAAAGAAGGGGGCAGAGCGTACTGGGAGATTGGGTATGATCAGGGAGAAGCCGTGGCGGATATTGTGAGGAAGCAGGGGCTTAAGCTGATTGAGGTGCGCAAGGATTTGGCAGGGCATGATAGAGTAGTGATTGCGGAGAAGGAGACGGCATATGTTTGATAAATTGGAAGAGCTGGTGAATCGATATGAGGAGCTGGGAGTTCGCCTGAATGACCCAAGTATAATCGGAGATCAGGGGCTGTGGCAGAAAATTATGAAGGAGCATGCCGGATTGATGCCTTTAGTGGAAACGTACCAGCGATATAGGGTGGTCAGGCAAAATGAGGAAGAAGCCAAAATACTGCTGGAGGAAGAGAAAGAAGAGGAACTGAGACAGCTGGCTAAGGAAGAATTGGCTCAGGCGCGTGAGGAGCTGGCTGAGCTTGAAACTAAGCTGAAGGTTTTGCTGCTGCCCAAAGATCCGAATGATGAAAAAAATGTATTTGTAGAAATCCGCAGCGGAGCCGGCGGTGATGAGGCGGCTTTGTTTGCTTCGGAGCTGTACCGGATGTACGGACGCTATGCGGAGCGCAGGGGCTGGAAAACGGAGCTGGCCAGTTTAAATGAAAATGGTCTGGGCGGTTTTAAAGAGGTTGTCTTTATGGTACAGGGAGCCGGCGCTTTTTCAAGGCTTAAATATGAAAGCGGAGTGCACAGGGTGCAGCGTGTGCCTGCTACGGAGTCCGGAGGAAGGATCCATACTTCTACGGTAACGGTGGCAGTTTTGCCGGAAGCGGAGGAGGTTGATGTGGAGATCAATCCGAATGATATCCGCATTGATGTGTTTCGTTCTTCTGGAAATGGCGGACAATGCGTTAATACAACCGATTCAGCTGTTAGAATTACCCATTATCCTACCGGTATTGTTGTCAGCTGTCAGGATGAAAAAAGTCAGCTGAAAAACAAGGATAAGGCGATGAAGGTACTGCGGGCCAGACTCTATGAAAAAGAACTGGCGAAGCAGCAGGCGGAGATATCAGCCGACCGGCGCAGTCAGGTGGGAACCGGAGACCGAAGTGAAAAAATTCGGACATATAACTTCCCCCAGACTCGGGTCACAGATCATAGGATTAAACTGACAACACATCGGATTGGCGAGATCATGGACGGGGATCTGGATGAGCTGATCGATGGGCTGATTACAGCAGATCAGACGGCTAAGTTAGCTAAAATGAATGAAGAATCATAAAACTGAATATGCTTTATAGTAAATATGGCCAGACTTTTAAGAGGGAAATTAAAAGTTTGGCCATGTTCTGCATAAAAATCTCTTTTCAAATGGAAAGTTTTGTGTTAAAATCATACAAAAAGGAAAAGAAGAAACTTTTCAAATCGAATAAGGAGGAAAGACACATGGAAGTATATTCTGCGGAGAATATCCGCAATATTGTATTATTGGGGCATGGAGGGGTCGGTAAAACGACGATTGCCGAGCAGATGGCATATATCTCTAAAGCGATTGCAAGACCGGGTAAAGTAGCAGATAAGAATACCATCAGTGATTTTGATCCTGAAGAAACAAAACGAGGTTTTTCGATTAATACGTCTGTACTGCCGATTGAATGGAGCAGCAGCTTTATTAAACATAAAATCAATGTGTTGGATACGCCTGGTTATTTTGATTTTGCAGGTGAAGTCGATGAAGCAATTCGGGCCGCCGGAGGCGCAGTCATTGTTGTATCAGCCAAGGCTGGCGTGCAGGTGGGAACGGAAATTGCCTGGGAAAAGGCCGAGAAAGCAAGCCTGCCGCGTATGATTTTTGTGAATGGCATGGATGAAGCCGAGGCTGATTTGGTGAAAGTGCTGGAAGAATTGAAAGAAAAATTCGGCAAAGTCATTGCGCCGTTCCAGGTGCCTTTTAAAGAAGATGGGAAATTTGCCGGGTTTGTGAATGTTCCTAAGATGGAAGGACGTCGATTCTCCGGTAATCGTGTAGAAGATTGCCCGATTCCGGAAGGTATGGAAGAAGAGATCGAACCGGTGCGCCAGATGATTCTGGAGGCGGTAGCGGCAACGGATGATGCGCTCATGGAACGCTTCTTTAATGAGGAAGAGTTTACACAGGAAGAAATTTTAACGGCGCTGCGAAATGGTATTGTTGCGGGTGAAATCGTGCCTGTTTTATGTGGATCAGCCGCTAATGGAACCGGTATTGGCGTACTGATGAGTTCAATATGCAGCTATTTGCCGAATCCTGTCATGGCGCATGCGACGAATGAAGCGCTGGATCCGAATGGAAACACGATAGAGGTGCCCTGTCAGCCGGCTGGAAATTTCTCAGGAATTGTGTTTAAGACCAGCGTAGATCCGTATCTGGGAAAAATCAATTATTTTAAAGTTTTGTCTGGAACGCTGCGTAAGGACGAGACGATTGTAAATGTAAATAAAGAGACCGAGACACGGATCAGCCGTCTGTATGTGATGCGGGGGAAAGAACAGATTGAAGTGCCTGAACTGCGTGCCGGCGATATCGGCGCGCTCAGTAAACTTACGGTGACGGGAACGGGAGATACGCTGGCATCCAAAGGCTTTAATGTACAGTATCCGGGCGTTGATTTTGGAGCATCCCTGCTTTGCATGGCCATCCAGCCTAAAAATAAAGGGGATGAGGATAAGGTCAACAGCAGCTTAACTAAAATCATGGAAGAAGATCCGACTATTCGTACAGAGGTTGACAGCGAGCTTAAACAACAGCTGATCTATGGCGTAGGAGATCAGCATCTGGATGTGATTGTCAATAAACTGAAAAATAAATTTAAGGTAGAGGTAGAACTTGCCAAGCCTAAGGTTACTTATCGTGAAACCAATAAAGGCAGGGCAGAGGTACGAGGACAATATAAAAAGCAATCCGGCGGACATGGACAGTACGGCGATGTGCTGATGGTTTTTGAACCCTCTGGGGATGTGACGGCGCCATATGTATTTGAAGAGAAGATTTTTGGCGGCTCTGTGCCGAAAAATTATTTCCCGGCGGTAGAAAAAGGAATCCAGGAGTGCGTAAAGAGCGGTGTTTTAGCTGGCTATCCGATGGTAGGAGTCAAGGCAACGCTGATTGATGGTTCGTATCATCCGGTTGATTCTTCTGAGATGGCCTTTAAGATGGCAACCTCTACAGCTTTTAAAGAAGGTATTCCGCAGGCAAAACCAGTTATCCTGGAGCCTATTGTATCGGTTCATATTTTGGTGGACGAGGCATATATGGGCGATATTATGGGGGATATGACAAAGCGCCGCGGCCGTGTACTGGGTATGGAGCATCAGGGGAACAAACAGCTTATTGAGGCAGAGGTCCCTATGGCAGAAATGTTTAATTATCCGACTGAGCTTCGTTCTATGACGCAGGGACGCGGTTCGTATACGCTGGAATTTGCTCGTTATGAGGAAGCGAGTCATGATGTGATGCAAAAGATTATTGCAGAAAGTCAGATATCGCAGGCGTAAAAGAGGATAAAAATTTTTAGAAAGCAGTTCAAGATAAATAAATTTGAGTGATTCGCATACGCTACAATCAGCCGAATTAAATTCCGGCTGATTGTTTTTTATGTAAAGCGGCAAGTAATTGAAATTTTACAAAATTGCAACATTATACGGTTGCTTTTTTATCATGTGATCGGTATAATGTTATGTGTTTTAAAGATAATCAGGCAATTTTTGAATATAAATAGAGAGAAAAGCAGTGTAGTTTGAGAACATGATGAGGTGACAAGGTGGA
Organism: uncultured Clostridia bacterium; assembly: GCA_947570515.1. Taxonomy (GTDB): domain Bacteria; phylum Bacillota; class Clostridia; order Lachnospirales; family Bianqueaceae; genus CALWPV01. Next base: position 1,074 of record CANOUM010000134.1, on the reverse strand, counting down.
TCAGGAAAAAAGAAATCAGAAAAATCGCACAGGGACAGGTACCGCAGGCGGAAAAAAACGTCCCCCAGTTCGTTATGATGAAAATGGAAGACCGATTGTACCGAAAAAGCGGCCGGTCCGTTATGATGAGAACGGAAGACCAATTGTGCCGAAAAAGCGGCCGGTCCGTTATGATGAAAACGGAAGGCCGATTCGTCCTAAGCAGCCGCAAAACAAACGTCCTCAGCCCAAAAGGTATGAGAAATATGAACAGGCTGATGCTCCCGCTTTCGACCGGCATGCCTATGCACAAAAAAAGGCGCAGGATGCAGAGAAGCGCAGGGAGATGAAGAAAAATAAATGGAGTGCGCGTATTGGAGCCTGTGTGATTGTTTTTCAGGCTTTAATTTCCGTTATATTCTTTGTATTATTAAATTTGCTGGATATGCTGCCGGTTCGGTATCTTGTGGTCATTGGTATTATTTTACTTGTGCTGTGGGGCTTTACATTCATATCACAAAAAGCAAGAGCGGGACGAAAGGTCGGAAGAGTATACGCCGTACTTCTAACGCTTATTCTATGTCTGGGCAGCGTTTACATTTGGAAGGCCTATGATGTCATGGGGAATTTGACGGCCGGACAGGTTACCAAATTAAGCGATGTGTCTGTCATTGTTATGCAGGATAGCTCTGTGCAGAATTTAGAGGATCTGTGCGGCAAGCGCTTTGGAATCCAGAAAAATATAGACCGTGAAAATACAGAGCTGACTTTGAATACCTTGCAGGAGCGGCTGAATGAAAAGGTAAAAACGGTGGAATATGAAAGCCTTAAATCTCAGATCCAAGCGCTTTACAGCGGCAAAATAGACGCGATTATCATCAATGAGGTATATCGTTCTTTGATCCGAGAGGATTTTGCAAATTTTGATACAGAAACCAGAGTTGTAGATGCGTTTACGTATAAAAAAGAGACAAAGGAAAATTCTAAGGCCGATGTTAAAGTAGATACCGAGCCCTTTAACGTGTATTTGTCTGGAAATGATGAATGGGGAGCAGTGTCTCTGGATGATGGGCGGACGGATGTCAATATCATTGC
>CANOUM010000133.1 GCA_947570515.1 uncultured Clostridia bacterium | reverse complement strand
AAAGGGATATGGAAGTATTTTGGCAGCTTAGTCAGGAGCCTGATAATCGGCAGGCATTTCAAAAGATGATCAAATGGATTGCAGGATTGATGTATGCAGGAAATTGGAGAAGAGTGCCGGAAGGAAGGGCAATTCTGGAGGCTTTACAGCAGCAGCCAATGCAGGCCGATATAAGGAGGGAGGTGGCTGAGCTGGAAAAGAGACTCAGGAGAGGAAAAAGTTTGGGAAAGCAACGAGCGTTTTGGTACTGGCTTTTGCAGACAGATTACTTAACTTATGTTGGTCAAAAACGAAAAGAGAGAGAGTTAAAATGGAGGCAGGTTTGGAGACAGATGAAAAGAAGCGATAATAAAGAGGGGAAAGTCTTTCTTTCTACGATGCATGGAGCAAAAGGCTTGGAATTTGATCTGGTGTGGGTGGCAGGCTTAATCGAGGGGCAGTGTCCCAGAAAGGAGGCAATTCAGGCAGGGGATTGAGACGAAGAAAGAAGGCTGCTCTATGTTGCCATGACGAGGGCGAGAAAGCATTTGATGCTGTCTTGTTATGATGGTCTTGGAGCAGAGCCCTCCCGCTTTCTAAAAGAAATAAAAAGTTTACAAATCATACGTTAATTCTTTACAGGCAGAGGATAAAAAGATTTGAGAGAATGATAATTCTATGGTATAATAAAGATACAGAACGACCGCAAGAATCCCGGAGGGATTTCTTGCCAAGTTCGCTGCAAGCGAACTTGTGTGCAGCCAGATATATTTTGGCAAATCAAGTGCCTGTGCTGCGCTCTAAGTTTGCCTTCGGCAAACTTACGATATCGTCATGGTATATAAGAATATGGAATAAGTGCAAGAATCCCGGAGGGATTTCTTGCTAAGTTCGCTGTAAGCGAACTTATGCCGCCTTATGAGTTTGATGCAAAGCATCAAACTCCGATGTCACAATGAGGACGACCGCAAGAATCCCGGAGGGATTTCTTGCTAAGTTCGCTGTAAGCGAACTTATGTTGCGTACAAGTCAGTTCTTAGTTTTTGATTTAATATGTATGCAAAAGAAGAATTGCATACATGTCAGGTTGATTTTTTGAATAAAACTTGCAGCATAAGCGCAAGAACCCGGAGAAATTGCTTGTGCTGTTATGGGGAGGATATAATGGAAATGAAGATGAATCGTAAAAAATGGATGGGAATAGCAGGAGCAGGGGTACTGGTTCTGATTATAATCATTGCTGTCATCTGCGGTATAAGGCAGAGAACACATAGCGGGAGTATGAAGCAGGATCAGATGTATCAACAACTGTGGGAGCTGGGAAAAGAGATGGAGCAGGAGCTGAATGGCAGCACAATTTATCCTGGTGTGAAGGTGATGGGAATCGACTTAAGCGGTATGACTCAGCAGGAAGCAGAAGAGGCAATTGAGGGAGCGCTAGATGGCCAACTGGGGAAAAATAAAGTGGTGCTTCAATACGGCGACAAAAAGTGGACATATACCTTTGAAGAGCTTGGAGCCATAGCTGATGCAAAAACAATGGCAGAGCAGGCTTTTGCGATTGGACGAAAAGGGGATCTTCGGCAGCGCAGACAGATTATTGAGAAGCTGAAAAAACAGACGGAAGATATGCCGCTCAGTGTTATGCTGGATGAAACAAAGCTGACGACAGTTTTAGATACCGTTGCAAAAGAACTTGAAGTGCAGCCGGTGGATGCTGTAATTCAAGCAAACGGAAGTGAATTTTCCGTTACGGCAGAGAAAAAAGGATTGATTTTAAACAGAGAGAAAACGATAGAAGAGATTCAAAAAGCATTACTTCACGGAGAAGATAATAAAACGGTTACGCCTGTGATGGATGAGGTGCTCCCGGAAAAAACATCAGAGAAGCTGTCTTCGATTCATGATAGAATTGGTACCTATAGCACATATTACAGTACCAGCAACTATGGACGTGAGCAAAATCTGATTACAGGAGCCAGTAAAGTAAATGGCATTATTTTAATGCCGGATGAGATTTTGTCATTCAACAATACGGTAGCACCGATCACAGTGGAAAATGGATACCATGAGGCCAGTGTTATTGTGGGGGATGAGTATGTGCCGGGATTAGGCGGAGGGCTTTGTCAGGTGAGTACAACTTTGTACAATGCTGTGATCAGAGCAGAGCTCGAGATTGTAGAGCGAGACTGCCATTCATTTCCTTCCGATTATGTTCCTATGGGATTAGATGCAACAGTTGCACAAGGATATATCGATTTTCAGTTTAAGAACACCTCCGGCCATCCGATTTATATCGCCATGTGGTGCGGAGGCGGAGAGATCGGGGCATCGATTTACGGTACTGAGATTCATGATCCGTCACGTAGTGTTAGTTTTGATTATGTAGTTACACGGGTTATTGATAAGCCGCAGGAGGAAGTCAAGGAGGATGCTACATTAGCACCGGGACAGCGAGTGGTTTATGTGACGGGGCATACTGGATACGAGGTGGATGTATATAAAACTGTAACAGAGAAGGGAAGCACCACAACAGAATGGTTTAATTCAAGTTCCTATATGGCTACACCGGATAAAGTAAAGGTGGGTCCGGCAAAACCGGTGACGCCTTCTAATCCGACAACACCGACGAATCCGACAACGCCGGTAAAGCCGCCAGAGGAATCGAGTACGCCGGCAGAATCACAGCCGCCGCAGGAGTCGCAGGTGCCGCCGGAGGAATCTCAGGCACCAGAGGAATCTTCTGCTGCTTCTGAAACAGATCAGGAATAAGATGGGAGAAAAAGATGCGTGAAGAGATTTTAGAAGTATTAGAAAAAAACAGCAGGATTACTATTCAGGATCTAGCTGTCATGCTTGGAGAAGCAGAAAGCACTATTGAAAAAGAAATGAAGGCTATGGAAGATGAAAAAGTCATTGCCGGATATCATACGATGATCAATTGGGATAAAACCAATGACGAGCGTGTAACAGCACTGATAGAGGTAAAAGTAGTTCCGCAGCGCGATGAAGGATTTGATAAAATTGCCCGGCGTATTTATGAGTTTGAGGAGGTTTCCAGCGTATATTTAATGTCAGGAGCCTTTGATCTAACGGTGATCGTCGAGGGCAAGACAATGAAAGAAGTAGCTCTCTTTGTGCGGCAGCGCTTGGCTGTATTAGATCCGGTCACCAGTACCGCCACTCATTTTGTTTTGAAAAAATATAAAGATAACGGTATTTTCATGGAGCAGGAAAAGAGAGATGAAAGGATGATTGTTTCACCGTGAGAGATTTTATAAGTCCCGTTGTACGAGAGATTAAACCCTCCGGAATCAGGCGTTTTTTTGATATTGCAGCAGAAATGGATCATGTGATATCACTTGGCGTAGGAGAACCGGATTTTGATACGCCCTGGAGTATTCGTGAAACCGCTATTTATTCGCTGGAACAGGGGAAAACAGTTTATACGGCTAATGCCGGATTAAAGGAACTGCGGCAGGAACTGGCCGCTTATTCCTATCGTAAGTATGGTTTAACCTATGATCCCATTCACGAGATCCTTATCACCGTGGGAGGAAGCGAAGCAATCGATATTGCGCTTCGGGCTATGCTGGAGGCGCGGGATGAGGTTTTAATTCCGGAGCCTTCTTATGTTTCATATATTCCCTGCGTAACTTTAGCGGGCGGAACACCGGTTCCGGTGCCTTTGCAGGCTCAGAATGATTTTAAGCTGACAGTTCAGGATTTGGAGAAGCAGATTACGGATAAAACTAAAATTTTGATTTTTCCTTTTCCTAATAATCCCACCGGATCAGTTATGACAAGGCAAGAGATGGAGCCTATTGCAAGCTTTGTGCAAGAACATGATTTATTTGTTATTACCGATGAGATCTATGCTGAGCTGACTTATACAGATACGCCGCATGTATCACTGGCTTCTTTGCCGGGAATGCGTGAACGATGTTTAGTGATCAATGGATTTTCCAAAGCCTTTTCCATGACCGGCTGGCGCCTCGGATATACGATGGGGCCTGCTGATTTAATTGAACAGATGACTAAAATTCATCAGTTTGCGATTATGTGCGCGCCGACAACGAGTCAGTATGCGGCGATCAATGCACTCAAAGCATGTGACGATGAGGTGGCGGCTATGCGTAGAGAATACAATCGCCGCCGTCGTTTTGTTGTCAGCCGTTTTCGTCAGATGGGAATGCAGTGTTTTGAACCCTTTGGAGCCTTTTATGTTTTTCCCAGTATTCAGCAGTATGGAATGAGTTCGGAGGAATTTTGTTCTAAGCTTTTGTATGATCAGCGGATTGCAGTAGTACCGGGGTCTGCCTTTGGAGATAGCGGAGAAGGTTTTATCCGCGTATCTTATGCATACAGCATGGAAGAGCTTAAAATAGCGTTAAACCGGATAGAAAATTTTGTAAAAAGACTTTGAGTTTGCCGGATAAGAAAGAAGTGATAAGATGCATATTGTTTTACATGAACCGGAAATTCCGCAAAATACCGGTAATATTGCCAGAACCTGCGCCTGTACGCACACGCCCCTTCATCTGATTAAACCGCTGGGGTTTTCTTTGGATGAAAAGCATTTGAAACGGGCGGGACTGGATTATTGGGATCAGCTGGAGCTGTATATTTATGAAAGCTATGAAGAATTTTTGCAAAAAAATCCGGGAGCTAAGATTTTTATGGCCACAACAAAGGCGCCTAATGTATATACGCAGGTGCAATATGGGCCGCAGGATTATATTATGTTTGGTAAAGAGACAGCGGGTATACCGGAAAATATTCTGGCACACCACAAGGAGACCTGTGTTCGAATTCCCATGGGCTCCGGCTTTCGTTCATTGAATCTGTCCAATTCCGTGGCGATTGTTTTGTATGAAGCACTGCGTCAGCAAAACTTTGAGGGGCTTCAGGAAACGGGAGAGCTTAGAAGCTGTGAGTATGTGGAATAAGTAAGAATACGGTCTTTTTCTGTATATTTAAGGAGAAAAGACAATCTTATGAATGAAAAAGCACTCATTAAACTTGAATTCAATAAGGTGATAGAAAAGCTGGCAGAAAAAGCAGCATCTGAAGCAGGTAAAGAGAAATGCCGTCAGCTTAGACCTTCTACTACTGTTGCGTGGACTCTTAGCTAGTCTGCCTGTG
>CANOUM010000132.1 GCA_947570515.1 uncultured Clostridia bacterium | reverse complement strand
TTGCCAAAATCTCATCCAGCTTTTTGGTCACTGCCACCTTCGCTTTATGCTTACACACCTGCATGCAAATTCCGCAATCAATACAGCGCCCTTTAATGATATGCGCCCGGCCGCCTCGCACGCGGATCGCTTCGGTAGGACATCGTTTGATACACGTTGTACAGCCAACGCAGCGATCTTCCATAAGTTTTACCGATGTCACGTTCATAAGTTCTGACCTTTCTACATGATTTATGTCAAATTAAATCCCAATGTGAGCGTTGTGCCAACACCCACCTCCGTTTCCACCGTCATATCATCGCTGAATTTTTTCATATTCGGCATTCCCATGCCGGCGCCAAATCCAAGCTCTCTGGCCTCCGGAGAAGCCGTCGACCAGCCGGCCGTCATCGCAAGATCCAGATTGGGAATCCCCGGCCCGGAGTCTGCCATCTCCACCCGGATTTTGCTTTCATCTACCTCACAGGTGATCTCTCCGCCGTTTGCATGAATAACCATATTGATTTCTCCTTCATACATCGCAATTGAGATGCGGCGGATGACCTTAGGGCTCACCCCCAGCTGTTTAAGAGCTGTTTTAAATTCAGTAGAAGCCCGGCCCGCCATCTCCGGCACAGAGGCATCCACCTGATATTTAAAAATCATTTTGGATCTCCTCCCCCTCTAGTCCGGCCTCATGCAGCAGCGCACTCGCCGTATACATAGAATGCCGTGTGCCCAGCAGCAAAATGCCTGCATTCGTAGCCTGCTCAATAATATCCTCTGTCGGCTCTTTTCCGCGGACAAAGACAATCGCTCGGATATCCACCATCTGACATGTGCGAATGACCTGCGGATTCACGGTTCCCGTCAGAAGCACGTCATTATTCTGTGCAAAAGCAAGCACATCGCTCATCAAGTCACAGCTATAGCCATAATCTACTGTGAGTTCCTCCTCGATCTCATTATATCTCTCTGCTTCCAGTATCTCCTGAATTTTTGTGACTTTCATTTTTTTCCTCCATCCTGCGAATCTCATCTTAGATGCGCTTATTATATCAAATCTTTTTTAAATTTGCACTGGTTTTTGTTGGAAACTTACAAATATTTTTATTTTCTTTCCCTCATCATCCGGTATTTTTAACTTGAATGTCCCCCAAATCCATGATATCATGCTCATATAATTTGTATTGTAAACGGAGGCTGCTATGTCCTATATAAAAAAACATCCCCATTTTATCATTTTAACTCTTGGCACCATCATTGCGCTCATATGCGGCGCCAGTTTTGTTCACTTGTTACTAGGCTATTTGGCCTATGCGATTTTCATGTATTTTGTACAGCTGCCGCTTTCTATCGGCTGGACGGGCTATGTATTTCAGTTTATTTTCCGTAAGCAGAAGTGGGCTCTGCCGCTCTATCGGTACGCGCTTAAGCACCGCGCCGCCTGCTCTTCCCCTCTCATCGCTTACGGGCTCTATTTATTAGAAGAATGTCATTATGAGGAAGCTCTCACCGCTTTCCAGCATGTGGTCACGCTGCCCAAGGTCAATCCGACTATGCTCAAATTTGCCCGTCAGGATCTCGCCATTGCGTACTGGAAAACCGGGGATCTTGTTACCGGTATTGCCACGCTGGAGCAGATGCAGAAAGACTATGAATTTTTTAATCTCGAATTTTACACCACACTGGGATATTTTTACATAGAAGCCGGCGAGTATGAAAAAGCGCGGGAGATCACCGACCTCGCTCTCATCGAAGACGAAGCCCACGGCCCCGCCTATGACAATCTTGCCCAGATCGAATATCGCCAAGGGAATTACGAAGAGGCGGAATCTCTCTTCTTAAAAGCGCTCGATCTGCGCGACACGATGGCCGACAGCAAATACTATCTGGGGCTGATCTACGAAAAAGCAGGCGATACCGAAGCTGCTCTTGCTTATTTTACCGCTGCGCACAATTCACGCATCACCGGTCTCAACACCGTAACCCGCGAGCAGGTCGATGCCAAATATCAACAATATAAGGAGATGTAAGTATGAACATTCAAACTCGATCCAGTGCCAAACCCAGCCGCTTTGCGGCAAAAGAGCTCGAGTCCTACTTAGTCCGCATGGGCTGCCCCTCGCTTAGCTATCAGCTCGATGTAACCGATCTTACGGACTATGGCCTGCCTGCCGTGACCGATGCTTCTCTCGATGATCAGTATTATATCGATGTAAATGCTGACCGTCAGCAGATTTTGGGAAACAATCCCCGTGCGCTGCTGCTGGGTGTTTATCGTTATTTAACTTTGATCGGCTGCCGCTTTCTGCGGCCCGGCAAGCAATATGAAATCGTGCCGACACTGACCTGCCTCTCTGATTTCTACGCCAAAGAAGCTCACACCGCCGATTTGCGCCACCGCGGCGCCTGCCTGGAGGGAGCTGACTCGATTGAAAATATGCTAGACTTTCTGGACTGGTCGCCTAAGATCGGCTTCAATAGCTTTTTCTTTCAGTTTAAATATCCGCATACATTTTTGGAGCGGTGGTACAGTCATTCGAATAATCCGCTGCTGACTCCGGTGAAGTGGACGATGGAGGATTCGGAGCGGCTGATGCCGGCCCTGAATGATGCGATGACGGAGCGCGGTATTTTGCAGCATCGTGTGGGACATGGCTGGACGAGCGAGACAATTGGCTGCTCGGCAACGGGCTGGGATGTTGAAGAAATTGAATTTGACGAGAAGACGCAGCAAATGATTGCTGAAGTGGACGGCAAGCGTGAGCTGTTTCACGGTATTCCGACCAATACCAATCTGTGCCTGACAAATCCGGATGCTGTGGAGAGATTTTCGGATCTGGTTGTCGCCTATGCAAAGGAAAATCCAGATACTGACTATCTGCATATCTGGTTGGCTGACGGTGTGAATAATTCCTGTGAATGTGAAAACTGCCGCAAGCTTCGTCCTTCTGATCATTATGTGGCGCTGCTGAACCGGATTGATGAAAAGCTGACGGCGATGGCCTCTTCTACCCGCCTCGTTATGCTGCTCTACGTTGATCTGTTGTGGGCTCCTGTGCAGACGAAAATTAAAAATCCTGACCGTTTTGTTCTGATGTTTGCACCTATTACCCGTACATTTGAACATGCATATTCGGAGCATGGCGAGCTGCCGGCTGCTCCTGAGTTTCATCTGAATCACCTGCAGTTTCCAAAGGATATCGAGACCAATCTGGCCTTTTTGAAAGATTGGCAGAAAATGGCCGGCTGCGATGCCTTTGTGTATGACTATCCGCTTGGCCGGGCTCACTATGGCGATCCTTCCTACGCGGGCATATCGAGAATCATTTATAAAGATCTGCAGTTTAACCGCCAGCTTGGCCTTAATGGCATTAATAGCTGTCAGGAGCTGCGGGCCGGATTCCCCAACGCGCTGCCGAACTATGTAATGGCCCGGACTTCTGTTGATCTTTCTCTTTCTTTTGAAGACATTGCAAACGAGTATTATGAAGCAGCCTATGGAGCTTCGGGCACCGCTTTGCTTCCGCTCATGGAGCAGGTTTCTTCACTCTTTAGCTCTGATTATATTTTAAACTATGGTCCCCGCGTGAATGCAGAGCTGGCCGCGCGTATGCAGCAGGTACCGGCTGTGCTTTCACAGATTGAATCTTTAATTCATAGCCGCCCGGCTGATCAAAATCCGGTGCAGGCTCATATGTGGAGCGAACTTCGTTTCTTCCTTGATTATACCCGCATCTACGCCCGAATCGTGGAGCTGTCTGCCAGCGATCATCCCGATGAAGCGAATGCGCTTTTAGAAAATGAATTTAAGCCTTTGGTGCATCAGCATGAAATGGTCGATCAGGGTGGTCTTGACGTCTTTCGTCTGCAGCATATTCTAGCCTATCCATTCCGCGCGCAGCGGCCTTAATCGGAGGTTTCACAGCGTTTTTGGCAGTAATCATTATGGCTAAGCAAAATAGTGGGGGTACCGGCATCTGGCTTGATGCTGATACACCCACTATTATTTTTTATTCTGGGACTCTTCAAACGTCTTGTAGGATATTCTTTGCTATTGGTCTAATTCAGTCAATAATTTTATGCCTAATATAGTTGCTGGGATTCGGCAGTTTGGTGGAAGATTAGAAAGTATTACTACAGCCGTCCCTGTTTCACAATTAAAGCCAAAATAACTATTATAATCTCTCGTTCCACCATTGTGCCAAACAATACCGTTTTCGCTATCAATCATCCAGGACATCCCAATCTCATCCATTCGAATCCCCATGCTTGCGTAAGAGGCGGTAGTCGCATTGATTTGTTTGACACTCTTATGGCACTCGGTAAAATACGTGTTGCTCTCAAACTGCATTTGAGCATATAAAAGCATATCGGATATATCAGACGTGATAGCTCCGGCAGGCAAATATGCGTCCTCATATTTCCAATCCCAATAATTTTCGAGATCTCCATCTCTTTCAGTAACTTTCGTATTTTTTAGTCCTAACTCGTTTTGTGCAAAATCATTTACTAACATCCGGTAATCGGTATCGTAAACCGTTTCAAGAATAAGCCCCAAAACCGCATATCCAAAGTTAGAATAATTAAATCCATAGCCTTCTTTATCCATATTTAATTCACTTGCTTTATTAAGTACCATTTCTTTCGTGATACCGTAGAAATCGTTTCGACCAACAAGGAAATTAAATATCATAGGGCTTTCAAAATAATAACCTTTATAACCAGAAGTATGTGTCAGAAGCTCCTTTATTGTCGGATATTCGTTTCCTTCAGGAAAGGACAAATAGCGATCTATCGTACTGTCAAGATTGATTTTCCCCTCGATTGCTGCTTTGTTTATTAAAGCAGCGGTAAAGGTCTTTGTCAAAGAACCAATCTCGTATGTATGCAGCCCAGCAGGGAGTTCCTTACCATTTTTGCCATACACTTTATAAGATATTTGCCCGTCTTTAATAATGCCAACAGTTATAACTGCATCGGAATTATTTTGGGTTGTATATTCGAGAAGCTCATTAAAGGTAAGCTCCGGCAACTTGCTTATTTGGCGTCCTCTGTAAATTACAAAGCCCCCAAGCGCCAAAGCAGCGCATACAACAATTGATACCGTTCTAATTATCGTTTTCTTTTTGGAGTAAGGTTTATCAAAAAATATATATCTGC
>CANOUM010000131.1 GCA_947570515.1 uncultured Clostridia bacterium | reverse complement strand
TTTAAAAATTGATACGGAAACCGTGATTACTTCAACGGCGTTTGGGCCGGGATACTTAGATCAGGAAAATGAAATCATTGTTGGTCTGCAGACAGATGAGCCATTAAAACGGGCATGCAATCCGTTTGGGGGCATGCGTATGGTTCGAGAGGCCTGCAAGGCATATGGCTATGAAGTATCTCCCAAGATTGAAGAAGCGTTTCATTATCATAAGACACATAATGACGGCGTTTTTAGTGCTTATACAAAGGAGATTAGAGAGGCGCGGCACTGCGGTTTGATTACCGGCCTGCCGGATGCCTATGGACGAGGACGGATCATTGGCGATTACCGCAGAGTGGCGCTATATGGTGTGGATCGTTTGATTGAAGAGAAGCAAAAGGATCAGGCACAGATCGGAGAGGATCGTGCGATGATTATGGATACGATTCGGCTTTTGGAGGAAATTTCAGAGCAGATCTCTGCGCTGAAGGATCTGAAAAAAATGGCGGCTTCCTATGGATTTGATATTGCAAAGCCGGCAACCAACGGAAAAGAAGCCGTTCAGTGGCTGTATTTTGCCTATTTGGCGGCGATCAAGGAACAAAATGGCGCGGCTATGAGCCTTGGCAGAACCTCTACGTTTTTAGATATTTATTTTGAGAGAGATCTGCAGGCAGGTATTTTGACAGAAACACAGGTTCAGGAAATCATGGACGATTTTGTGCTGAAGCTTCGGATGGCGCGGCATTTAAGGACGCCTGACTATAACGAGCTGTTTGGTGGAGATCCCATGTGGATTACAGAGTCGATCGGCGGCATTGGAGAAGACGGTCGATCCATGGTGACTAAAAACAGCTACCGCGTTTTGCAGACCTTATATAATTTGAATCCATCGGCAGAGCCTAATCTGACAGTCCTATGGTCAAATCAGCTGCCGGCAGCATGGAAACGGTTTGTAGCGAAGGTTTCCTGTGATACGGATGCTGTGCAGTATGAAAATGATGATGTCATGCGGCCGGTTTACGGGGATGATTATGCTATTGCCTGCTGTGTATCGGCTATGAAAGTGGGCAAACAGATGCAGTTCTTTGGCGCGCGGACTAACATGGCTAAATTTTTGCTTCTGAGCTTAAACGGCGGAAAAGATGAACTGAAAAACGAGCAGGTAGGTCCGGTACACGAGCCCTATCAGGGAGAATATCTGGATTATCATAAAGTACTGGAGCTGCTGGATTTTTACCGTCCCTGGCTGGCCAGAACGTATGTAAGCGCAATGAATATCATTCATTATATGCATGATAAATATGCCTATGAGAAGACACAGATGGCACTGCACGATACGGATGTTCATCGGTTTATGGCGTTTGGCATTGCCGGTATGAGCTGTATGGCGGATTCTTTGTCAGCCATTAAATATGCAAAGGTCAGATGTATTCGTGACGAAGAGACCGGTCTGATTGTCGATTATGAAATTGAAGGCGAGTATCCGGCCTTTGGTAACGATGATGATCGTGTGGATAAGATTGCCTGCGAGCAGGTGAAGAAATTCAGCGACGAGCTAAAGCATATTCCGCTTTATCGGTATGCAGAGCATACGCTTTCCATTTTAACCATTACGTCCAATGTGATGTACGGAAAGAAAACAGGTAATACGCCGGATGGAAGAAAGACAGGAGTGCCGCTTGCCCCGGGAGCCAATCCGATGGCAGGAAGAGATCAGTCCGGTGCGCTGGCTTCTTTAAATTCAGTTGCCAAGCTGCAATACGAATGGTGCCGTGACGGTATTTCCAATACATTTTCGATTATTCCGGAGGCACTGGGAAAGACAGAGGAGGAGCGCTATCAGAATTTGGTCAATATCATGACCGGCTATTTTGGGCAGATGGCGCATCATCTAAATGTAAATGTATTAAATAGAGAAACGCTGATGGCAGCTTATGAGCATCCCGAGCGGTATCCCAATCTGACGATTCGGGTATCCGGTTATGCCGTAAACTTCTACAAATTAAGCCGTGAACAGCAGCGCGAGGTGATTGCGCGTACCTTCCATGAAAGTATCTGAGTACGGCAGGATTCATTCAATTCAGTCACTGGGAGCTGTCGATGGGCCGGGGCTTCGGTATGTCACATTTATGCAGGGCTGTCCATTGCGCTGTATGTATTGCCATAATCCGGATACATGGGAAACGGAGAGTCCTTCCTGTATCCGGCTTACGCCGGAAGAGCTTGCAGAAAAAGCACTGCGCTGCAAGCCTTATTATGAAAATGGCGGCGGCGTTACAGTATCAGGCGGAGAGCCGCTGATGCAGGCAGCGTTTGTGGCGCAGTATTTTAAGCATATGCAAAAGGCGGGAGTGCATACGGCTCTGGACACCTCAGGAGCTGCAAGTCTTGAAGCAGCGGAGACGGTACTGCGCCATACGGATTTGGTACTGGCTGATCTTAAGTTTCTTTCTGAGGAAGAGTATGAAGGGTATTGCGGCGGCAAGTATCAAATGATCCGGCAGTTTTTGAGTTTAACACAGGAGATGAAGGTACCTCTGTGGATTCGGCATGTTGTTGTGCCGGGATACACGGATACAAAGGAGTATATACGCAGGCTTAGCGAGGAGGCTCATCAATATTCCAATTTGCAGAAGATTGAGCTGCTGCCGTTTCGGAATCTCTGCCTTGAGAAATATGAGACACTGGGGATTCCGTTTCGGCTTAAAGGAGTGCCGCAAATGGATCTGGATCGCTGTGAAGCATTACGGAAGGAACTGTGAAAACAGAGCGTAGAGAAATATGGAGAAGAGTCAGAAAATCCTGCATTTATCTGTGCTGGCAGGGGTAACCTTATTAAAAAGCGGTGCTGAAATTTTCCGCGTACAGGAAACGATGGAACGGATTCTGGAGGCGTATGAGATTCATGATTATAACGTATATGTAATCTCAAATGGGATTTTTGCTACCATCAATGAAAAGCAGCCGGATCATTACAGCGTGGTTCGGCATGTGCCGCTTGGCAGCGTAAATCTGCAGAAAATCGATGAAATCAATCAGATATCCAGAGAAATCTGTGAACATAGGTATTCACTGGAAGAGGCATATCCGAAACTGGAAGCAGCGGAGGTTATTCAGGAGGCTAAGGCGGGTACGATGATTTTGGCCTCCGGCCTCGGTGCAGCCGGATTCTGCTATTTGTTTGGAGGAAGCCTGTATGACAGTCTGATTGCATTTGTCATGGGGCTTGTGCTGCAGGTGTTTTTAGAACAGGCGGGCCGCCGGCGTTTATCCAAGTTTTTGTCCTATATTATCGGCAGTATGCTGGTTACGCTGGGAGCAGGCCTGGTCGTATCGAGCGGTCTTCCGGTTGTATTTAATCATATTGTAATTGGATCGATTATTCCGCTTGTTCCTGGAGTATCATTAACGACCTCGATTCGTGAATTTTTTAATGGAGATTATATTTCGGGCAGTATTCATCTGATTGATGCTTTGCTTACAGCGATCTGTATTGCACTGGGAGTTGGTGCTGCTATCTTTATTTTCACGTCGATGGGAGGGAGCCTCTTATAAATGAAAACGATGATAGATATGTTGTTTCAGGTACTGGCAGCCGCCATTGGAGTGATGGCATTTGCCGTATTGTTTCGCGCTCCTCGGAAGTATTATGCTGATTGCGGTGTTACCGGCGGCATTGGCTGGCTGATCTATTTGCTGGTCATGCAGCAGGGATTTTCAAATGTCATAGCCTCTTTGGTTGCCACGCTGGCACTGACCATCATTTCAAGAGCATTGTCTGTGATGAGGCAAGCGCCTGTGACCATTTTTCTGGTTACCAGCATTTTTACTCTGGTTCCTGGAGCAGGAATTTATTATACGGCTTATTATATGATCATGAATGATGCCGCAGCTGTGGCGAAGGGATTAGAAACCTTCAAAATTGCCGGCGCGATTGTGTTAGGGATTTTGTTTGGAATGGGTCTTCCGCAAAGTCTGTTTCAAAAATTAAAAAGGATAAAA
This sequence comes from uncultured Clostridia bacterium, assembly GCA_947570515.1. Taxonomy (GTDB): domain Bacteria; phylum Bacillota; class Clostridia; order Lachnospirales; family Bianqueaceae; genus CALWPV01. Next base: position 1,226 of record CANOUM010000131.1, on the reverse strand, counting down.
AGGAGATCAATTTCATGAAAAAAATTCTTCCTGATTTTAAAGGTAAGCAGCATATTAAGGCCTTCTTGCTTACGATCGTGATTTTTGCAGTAGTAGATTATTTTCTGCTGCTGCCTTATCATATTATGGCACCGGAGACCTGGATGATGGCATCCGCTTTTTTAGCAGTTTTCGCTTTTTGGGATTTGGTGTTTGGCGCCCGGTTAAAGGATATTTCTCTGGAGGAAGGAAATATTTTAGGAAATATCCGGCATTTCGCAAAGAAAAAGCTGAGTATACCGGGAGTATGTCTGCTTTTGGCGGCAGCTCTAATGATTATTATGGTTCTGCTGCAGTTTTTCTCATCTCCTATTTTTAATGCAAAGCGGTATGCGAATATCGCGGGACAAAAAATTGAAGAACGAGATTTTATAGAAGATACACCGGTCAGTGAATCCATTGATAATATTGCTTTGATGGATACGAATACTGCTACGATTATCGGATCCAGAGCCCTTGGGTCTCTGAGCAGTCTGGTAAGCCAATTTGAAATCAATCCCATGTATACCCAGATCAATTTGCAAGGAAGTCCTATGAAGGTAACGCCGCTGGAATATGCAGACTTCTTTAAATATCTGGCCAATCACAAAGAAGGAATCCCAGGTTATATTAAGGTAGATCCCGTGAAAAATACCAGCGAATATGTGGCGCTGGAAAAGCCCATGATCTATGCGGAGTCAGCTTATTTTGGAAAGTATTTAAAAAGACATTTGCGGTTTCAATACAGAACAGCCATTTTCGGAGATATTTATTTTGAGATCGGAGAAGACGGCGAGCCGTATTATATTGCACCGGTGTTGACAAATCGGATTCTGCTTTTTGGCGGACGTGATGTAAAAGGCGTAGTCACTTGTAATGCCAGTACGGGAGAAACGCAGTATTATGACATCTCAGAAGTACCTAATTGGGTAGATATCGTTTACAGCGGTGCAATGCTAACAGAGCGGTATGACTGGTATGGCTTATATAATGGCGGATATTTTAACAGTGTATTTGCCAATAAAGACTGCAAACAGGTCACGAACGATTTCGGATATAAAATGTTTGATGATGATGTTTGGGTGTTTACCGGCGTCACATCGGTGGTCAGCGATGAATCGAATATTGGGTTCGTTTTGATGAATTCCAGAACAGCTGAGATTCGCTATTATCCGATTCCGGGAGCGGAGGAATATTCTGTTATGCGT
>CANOUM010000130.1 GCA_947570515.1 uncultured Clostridia bacterium | reverse complement strand
GAAAAGCTGGAAAATTTGAAAGAGTATTTTATTAAGCTGATGAGAAGGCAACTTATGTTTGAAGATTTTGTTGCTTTGAATAATGTTTCTTTTAAAATAAAAAAAGGAGACGTATTTGGAATCGTTGGCTTAAATGGTTCAGGAAAATCAACTTTACTGAAGATCATTTCGGGGATTTTAAAGCCAAGTAAAGGAAGTGTTATCACAAGAGGGCAGATTGCACCGTTAATAGAGTTAGGTGCAGGTTTTGATATGGATTTGACGGCGCGTGAAAACATATATCTAAATGGTTCTGTGCTGGGGTATTCTAAGAAATATATGGATGAAAGATTTGATGAAATTGTTGAATTTTCAGAAATGAAGGACTTTTTGGATACACCGATGAAGAATTACTCTTCCGGAATGGTGGCGCGAGTGGGGTTTGCCATTGCAACGATGACAACACCTGATATTTTGATTGTAGATGAGATATTAGCGGTTGGAGATTTTCGTTTTCAAGAAAAGTGTGAAGAACGTATCAGAAAAATGATGGAGGGAGATACTACCGTTATTATTGTATCTCATTCTATGGATCAAATTGAACGACTTTGTAAACATTGCTTATGGCTCGATCATGGACAAGTCAAGATGGTAGGAGAAACGGCGGAGGTCTGTGAAGCGTACAGAAGAGGATAGAAGATGGAAATGAAGGATAATGCTATGAAAAAACTAAGTATAGATGGATTGGTGTTTTTGGTTAAAAATAGCGAAAAAATATCAGAGTCAAGTCAGTCAGTTTATATTGAAGAAGGAAAGTTTTCAATTGAAATTTCTTCTGCAATAGAGGCTGAGCAGGTGTATTTTTTGCTGCATGCAAAAGAAGCCTGTTTTCTTTATGGACTGCAGGCTTTTGACGCAGAGGAAAATGAATTAAAGCTTGAGTGTTTTTCAGGAAAAAAAGCAGAATCTTTTTTCTATTTAGATAAAGAGGCAGATCTTTCCTGTACTTTTACTGCAGGAAAGAAAATACAAGGCGATATTCAAATAAGGGGATATTTGTTACCGTTATTTGAAGCGCATTTTTTTTATGAACTTTTAGAAGTGGCACGAATAAAGAAAAAATATGCGAGACTAGAAAAGCAATATAAACAGGCGATTACTGAGCTTTATCAGGTTTCAAATGATAAAAGGGAGCTTGAAACTGCCTATGACGCGGTATTGCATTCTTTTTTTTGGCGCTTGACTAAACCATTACGGAGTACCAGTACTGCGATCAAGAAATTACTGCAAGCAACACCGGTGACGAATTGGCTTTTAAGAATTTTATTATGCATTCGAGAGAAAGGGATTCGCTTTACCATTCAGAAAATTTTTAGGAGAATATGTAGAAAAGACGCAGCAGAAAAACAGGCTAAGATTTTACCATACAGAGTTTCCAAAGCAATATATAAACAGCAGAAAAAAGCTGTATTTTCTTCTCCCTATTCCTATGATATATATCTATATATAAAAGAAGAAAATTCAATAGACGAAATAGAAGCCTGTATTTTTTCTGTTGAAAGACAAAGTTATGAGCTATGGAGTTTGCATTTAGTTGTGCCGCAATCAATTAGTTCAAAAAAAGAAATAGAAGAATTAGTGCGAATAACAGAGAAAAATACAAAAATTAATTGGATTTTAGGGTGGTCAGAAGGAGAGACGGCGGCAATCAACTGGATGGCCCGGCAATCTAGAGGTGACTATAGAATCATTATGCAAGCAAAGGATTTATTGCATCCCTCTGCTTTATTTGAGTGTCAAAAAATATTGGAAGAAGAAAAGGCTTCATTACTTTATACCGATGAAGCAAGTTTTGAAAATAATCCGGAGACCCCGTTTGATTTTCATTTTAAGCCTAATTATGCTCCTATTACATTGACGGGACACAATTATATCAATCATATGGTTGTGATAGAAAAAGCATTATGGGAAAAAGCAGGTATGTTGAATGAAGTTTTAGAGGAAGAGAGTCATTATGACTGGCTATGGCACTTATTAGAGCAACAACCTAAAGTGGTTCATATCGCTAAGGCACTTTATTACAATCGAGAAAAAAAAGGATACTCTATGCCGGAAGAGCAGAGTATGAAGATGCAGCAGGCTTTGCAGGCGCATTTAGAGCGCATCGATATACCAGCCAAGGTGAGTGCGCTTTCACATGCGGGAACTTTTAAGGTAGATTATGCAATTCAAAAAGATCCCTTGGTTTCTATATTAATTCCAAATAAAGATTATGTAAGCGATTTGTCTAATTGTATTCAATCTATATTTGAAAAATCGACATATCGCAATTTTGAAATTATTATTATTGAAAATAATAGTACAAAACAATAGACCTTTGAGTATAATGAGGAAATTCAAAAAGAATATGAGCAGATTAGGGTAGTTTATTGGAAGGGGATATTTAATTATTCGGGGATCAATAATTATGGTGCAGAATTTGCAAAGGGTGACTATTTTATTTTATTAAATAATGATGTAGAAATTATTACGCCTTCTTGGATAGAAGAATTACTGATGTTTGCTCAGATGCCTAAAGCGGGAGCCGTTGGCGCTATGCTTTATTATCCTGATGATACCGTACAGCATGCGGGAGTTACGATTGGTGTACAAGGAATAGGCGGACATGCACACAAAGACTTTAAGCGGGGAGATGAAGGATATCATCATCGAATGCTGATTGCACAAAATCTTAGTGGTGTTACCGCTGCCTGTATGATGCTTCCCAAAAAGGTGTTTGAAAAAGTAGGTGGTCTGGACGAGAGATTTGAGGTTGCGTTTAATGATGTGGATTTATGCTTAAAGATTTTGAAAGAAGGATATGATGTGATTTTTACACCGTTTGCAGAATTATATCATTTTGAATCTAAAAGCAGGGGAACGGATGAAACACCGGTTAAAAGAAAAAGGTTTGTGCGGGAAGTTATGCTGTTTACACAAGAATGGAAGTCTTTTTTAGATCAGGGAGATCCGTATTACAATCCTAATTTAACATTGGAAGCCAACGATTTTTCATATAAAAAATAAGAGAAGGGACAAGTGGTTATGAAAGTTCAGAAGACATCATCACATAAAACGACGTTATATCATTCGATAGATCGTAAAGAAATTAATGCTCAAAAAATCACATTGATCGGATGGGCAATTTCTGAGACGGCGCAGCCGGTTGAAATCGTAGTGAGAGATGCAAACGGAAATAAAATCCCTGTTGAATATAAAAAAATGTTAAGACCGGATGCGAGTATGACAATGCTTGGAGATGAAAGTCAGAAAGAATGTGGTTTTAATGTCTCTTTTTCATACAAAAAGAATGAAAGATATTTCTTTGAATTAAAAAGCGACTCTGAGTCCTGGATTATGAGGCTGAGTGCAGCTAAGCTGGAAAGGCAAGTAAATAAAGAGGAAAAAAGAAAGTATCAGCCCTTTGGTAAAATTCTAAAACATTTAACCAGTGAACAAATAAAAAAGGATGGCAAATGTTTGATTCGAGAAGGAGTAAAATCTCTAAGAAGAGAATGGTTTCTTCGCTATGCTGTACCAGCCTATCAATATGAAAAATGGTATCAGGAACACCAAATGACAGAAGAAGAGAAAAGAGTGCAAATGCAGCATCATTTTGACTATGCGCCTACAATTAGTATTATTGTACCTACTTATCTGACGCCGGAATTATTTTTACGCCAGATGATTGATTCAGTAAGAGCGCAGACGTATGCCAATTGGCAGCTTTGTATTGCAGATGGAGGAACGGAGGATACAGTCGTGGAGAGGATTGTATCTGAATATCAGGTGCAGGATAATCGCATTTTTTATCAGAAATTAGCAGAAAATAAGAATATATCGGGAAATAGCAATGAAGCTTTAAAGATGGCTGCGGGAGAATATGTGGCATTATTAGATCACGACGATTTGTTGGCTCCTAATGCCCTGTATGAGGTTGTGAAGGTTATTCAAAATGAGAATGCAGATGTAATATATTCCGATGAGGATAAAGTTTCTATGGATTTGAAACATCATTTTGATCCGCATTTTAAACCGGATTTTAATATGGATTTGCTTAGATCCAATAATTATATTTGCCATCTTTTTGTCACAAAAACAGATTATATAAAAGAAATCGGGGGATGGAGAGGCGAATTTAACGGGGCACAGGACTTTGACCTTATTTTTCGGTGTGTAGAAAGAGCAAAACGAATTTATCATATTCCTAAAATTTTGTATCATTGGCGCATGCATCAAAATTCGACAGCCGCAAATCCGGAAAGCAAACTGTATGCCTATGAGGCAGGCCTACATGCAATTGAAGAGCATTTGAAACGAGTCGGAGAAGCAGCCAAGGTCTATATGACAGATCATCTAGGCTATTATCGAGTAGAGTATATTCCTTCAAAAATGGAATTACTCTCGATAGTCGTTATAGGAAACGAAGCAGAACGAGAAACACAGGCAACCATTGATTCGATTGAGCAATATCATGATGGGATTCCACATGAAATCATGATAAGAGAGGATGCGGATATCAATGAATGCGGAGGAAAATACATTCTGTTTCTCAAAGCAGGGGTGGTTTTGACTGCAGAAAATACTTTGATTCGATGGTTAGCTGAATGTCAGAGAAAAGAGATAGGAGCTGTTAGTGCAAAAGTATATGATCAAGAAAATAGAATCTGGTATTGCGGAGCTATTGTAGATCGAAACGAAAAGGTTCGTCCGTTATTTCAGGGAGCACCCAAAGGAGAAATAGGATATTTTTCACGTGCCAAAGTACAACAAAATATATCAGCTGTTTCGCTGGCCGCTGTTATGATTAAACGGGAGTGTTTTAAAAGTCAGGAGAACATGAAACTACAGGTGCAGAAGTATCAATTTGTATTAGATCCAAGCCTGGAGCTAGTGTATGAAGGGAGTGCCATGAGAGAAGAACAGGCCCAAACACCCTATATTAGTTTGGCATATCAAAATGGTGACATCAATTATAATCCTAACTTAGATGATCTGCATGGGGATTTTAAAATTATGTTTTAAGTGAGGGGAAAATGAAGAAACATATAAAATGCTTTATTTGGATGGGGATATCTTCTGCGATAGCCTGTTTGATTTTGCTGGTAGCAATGATGGGAAGGATCATAGAACCGATTCAGGCAATTGATACAAGTAAGATGGAGGAAATTCCTTGTGAGTCTATTGTAGGAGAAATCACAGAAGGAACCGTG